>JAURZN010000068.1 GCA_030653355.1 Gallionella sp.
ACCTATGCACAGAAGTGAACTATGCACAGTTTTTTCTGCCGCCCCATACGCTACCAGACATTGCTGGTAGCGAACTATACATAGTTATAGCGATTGCAGGAACTGCATCAGTGCGTCGTCGACGGGATGGTAGAGGCGCATTTTTGTGTCGGGTTCCTGGAGTTTTTCCAGCGCCTGCACTTTCATCTCCAGGTTGGCCTCTACATATCGATGCGTAGTGGTCATACTTTCATGCCCAAGCCACAAAGCAATCACACTAAACGCGACACCTGATTGCAGTAAATGCATTGCCGTCGTATGCCGAATTGTGTGCGGCGAAATATTTCGTTTGGATAAGCTACTGAACCTCTCAGTCGCCTTGGCTACTGCAATATCGAGACGCTGCGTAACGTTGCCGCGTGTCATTGCATGACCATCACGATTTGGCAGCAGTGCAGCATCCTTCCCCAGCGTTGGGTTGTATCGCAGCCAGGCCCTGATTTCCTGAGCAGTGCTTTTCCACAAAGGCGTTGAGCGTTGCTTGCGCCCCTTGCCGTGCAGATGTACGCAGGCAGCCCCATCCATAACAACATCGCCGACACACACACCGATGATTTCTGAGACTCGTGCTCCGGTGTTGTATAACAACGCCAATAACAAATGATCGCGCTTGGATGTCCATGTGTCGCCCGGCTGGCTTAATACGGCCAACATCTCGTCGCGCGATAGAAATCCAAGCATAGGTCGTTCGAAACGTTTCATCGGCACACCCAGCGCACTCTCGATGACGTAGAAAGAAGACACATCACGCCGTGCCGCGAATTTCAGGAACGAACGTAACGCGGTCAACCGGAGGTTTCGACTGCGAATCGAATTGTGCCGATCAATTTCGAGGTGATCCAGAAACGCCAGAATCAAATCCGGATCAAAGTCGGACAGGCTAAGTGCAGTGGGCGACTTACTCAGACGTTCATGCGCGAAATCCAGAAACAACATCATGGCATCCCGGTATGAAGCAATGGTGCGTGGACTCACGGCTCGCTGTTTTACCAGATACTCGGTAAAGAACTGCTGAACCAAGGATGCAAATGATACAGGGCGTGGCGCTATTATTTCAGACATGGCTCACCTCCTGCATTTGCGTAAACGCTTCAAATTTATTTGCCGCCACCGCCATGAGTTGCGGTACTCCGCTGAGATACCAATAGGTATTGGTTATTTTTGCGTGCCCCACGTACGTCGATAATGCCAGCATCTGTTGATCAACATTCACCCCTTGGGTATGCCAAAGCATCACGCGGTTGACGATAAAGGTATGTCGCAGGTCGTGAATGCGAGGAGCATCGTTGGTGCCACGATTGACCCATCCCAATTGATCACGTAAGCCTTCAAAGACTTTGCGTACTTGGTGCAACCCCAGGAAATGGCCTTTGCATCGACCACGTGTCCCCACAAAGAACGGCATGTCTTCGGCAAATTCGACATGTAAATTGCGCAAGGATTGATAACGCCTGAGCACTTTAACCACACTCGGGTGCACAGGCACATAGCGCGATTTGGCAAACTTGGTCAGCCGGATAGTCAGCATTCCTGTCTTCAGATCAACATCCGTATCCAGTAAATTTACTGCCTCTGAAACACGTAACCCCGTGGAAGCCATTAGGCCAAACAGTGTTTCGTAGATTACGCCGCGCAATCCTGGTTGAGGACCGAGACGGCGTGCTGCTGCCAGTAACTCAATGACTTCACGCTCAATATAGATATGTGGTGCCGGCCTCTGCCCAATTTGGCCAAAGGTGAAGTCGTTAGGCACTTCTGTCAACGGTTCAAACTGTTGCAGGTAACGGGTAAATGGGCGTAATTTCCCTAGGCGACGCGCCCATGTCTTGGGATTGCCGCTATGCTCTTTGTCGCACCGCGCCCAGTCGGCCATGACCTCGATAGTCAGTGCCCCCTGTAAATCAAGGGTGTCCACATAGCTTGCAAAACTGTTGACCGAATAGCCTGTGTCGCGCATATCAAAACCAAGCCGCCGACGTTCGCCGAGGTAATTGGTCGCGTGCATTTGCATCCTGATGTTGGCAATCATGATGCGCTCCCTGGCCAAGGTAGTGCGACCGCAGCGAGATTCCTGCTGTCCAGTTTGGCGTAAATCATTGTCGTGTTCAGCGAACGGTGTCGCAGCACATCCGCCACTTCCTTGAGTGAACTGCCACCGTCCAGCAGGCGACTGGCCATGGTGTGCCGCAGAAGATGTGATCGTGTGTATGGCAGACCTGCTCGCGCATACGCTTTGCGTATCGCTTGTTGCACAAGATCAGGGCCAATAGGCTTGTCGTGCGGTGCAAGTCTGCGTACAAACACGGCTCGATTGGTGGTTTTTGGTCGTTCAAATTGCAGATAATCAGCAATGGCGCGCCCGGTCGCCGCTGGCAAAGGCATCACGTCTTCGCGACAACCCTTGGTTCTTCGCAGTGTGACGGTGGCGGCACGCCAGTCGATGTCATCAAGCCCAAGATAGGCAACTTCACAGCTTCGCAGTCCAAGATCTAAGGCGCAATGCACGATGGCCGCAGTCCTACGTGCTGATGGGCCATCGTGCTTAAGCGATCCAAGCAAGCGTTCGATTTCGTCGCTGTTGAGCGCCTTTGGCAACGAAGCAAGTTGCCAATTGGCCGGGTGGCACATAACCCCAGTCAGGTGATTCACTGGATCCCCTCGGGTGGCGCGATAACGGAAATAACCCTGCAATGCCGAAA
>JAURZN010000074.1 GCA_030653355.1 Gallionella sp.
CAATACTGTGACACCACCCACTTTGCAGGCATTCGGCATTGCGGCGCAAGCCGCCGCCGATGCTGCGGCAAATGCGGCAACTGGTGCGCAAACATCAGCCACCACCGCGCAGACAACCAACACTCAACTGGCTGCACTGTCACAGGTTGATACCGCACCTGCCTCCACGGCCATCGCGACGGCTGATCCGCTGGTTGCCAATGCCGCAACGGGCTACTCAGCCATTGCTGCGACCACCCCCGTAGCAACTGCAACGGCAGCAACAGCAGTGACAGACGCCACAACGAATGTCGCTGCGGCAACCACTGCGGTGACAGCAGCCAATGCCCTGACGCCTGTGGCAACCACACCGGCTGCTACGGCTATCGGAACAGCAGGCTCAAATATCGGCACAGCCACCCCTGTCGTTACTGCGGCGGGCACACTTACCCCGGCAAATGCAACACTGGCTGCTGACAATGCAGCAGCAGCGGCGACAACGGCCGGTACTGCCAGTACCAAAACCACGACTGCGGCAAGCCAATTTGCGGCAAATACCACTTTTGCCGATGCGACTGCCGCGCCCGCACTGGCTGCAACACAGGCCGCCAACACCACGTTGCAGAGCGCCAATACCGCTGTGCAAGGGGCGGTGACGCCGGTCAATACGAACAATGCGAGCCTGACTGCGGCGCAGACAGCCGCCCAGAACGCGCTGACTGCGGCCAACAATAATCTGGCTGCGGCCAACAACAGCCTGAACACCGCAACCACACAGAATGCGGCTCTGACCGCAGCGCAGACGGCCGCCCAGAACGCGTTGACCACGGCTCAGGCCAATCTGGCTACGGCCAATACCAACCTGAGTACCGCGACCAGCCAGAATGCGGCTCTGACCGCAGCGCAGACGGCCGCCCAGAATGCGTTGACCACGGCTCAGGCCAATCTGACTGCGGCCAACACCAGCCTGAACACCGCAACCGCGCAAAACAACACGATTGCAGCCGCACAGACTTCAGCTCCTGCGCAACTGACCGCCGCACAAACCGCAGCGGCAGCCGCACAAACCGCCGCAACCGCCGCTCAGACTGCTGCAACCCAGGCCGCCGCGTTACAAGCGGCCGGCGATCTGGCAGGTGCGCAGGCACAACTGCTCATCGCCCAGCAACAGCTTGCCATTGCGCAGACACAACAGACTGCCGCCACCAGCGCGCAAACTGCGCTGGCAACGTCGCTAACCAGCGCGCAAACAGCGCTGAGCACCGGCCAAACCAGCGTGAGCAATGCGGTAGCTGCAGCCAATTCGGCGCAAACACAGGCCAACACGGCCAGCACGCAATCCGCGCTCGTACAACCTGCCGCAACAGCTGCAGGCACTGCGATTGCCGCTGTCCTGCCTGCAGCCAATAACGCGATTGCCGATGCGGGAACGGCCAGCACTCAGGCAGCCAACGCACAAACAGCCCTGACAGCAGCCGGCACGGCAGCGACTGATGCCACGACGGCTGCAAATAGCGCAGCAACTGGTGCGACTACGGCACAAACACAGGCTGCGGCGGCACAAACGGCGAGTACGAACGCGAATGCGGCGTTGACAACATCCAACACCAGTCTGGCGACGATCAACACTCAGGCTGCTATCATTGCGTCGAATGCGCCGATAGCCGCATACAACAACCCGGCCGTTGCCGCCAATTTTATTGCTGCTACGATGTTTCCAGTGGTAACGGCTGGCGGTTTCAATGAAGCCTTTGCGCCTACCAATCCGCTGCGATCCAATACCACCTTTGTACTGGACAGTGGCGGCAATCTGGTCGAGGCACGCAACTTGCCGTTTCAAGTACAGAGCAACCCGAATGGCACCGTACTGACTCCATCCATAACAGCGACCAGCGGTGCGGATATTAAATGGAGCGGCGGAGCGGCGGCGGACACCTTCAAGCTGGCCGACAACAGCCTCTACGCCGGACGCTGGATGGGCGCCACGGTGACCGTGACGGATAATGCAGTACCAACCAATATATATACCTATACCCCTGCCGCCAGCCTATGGGCAGTCATCCTGCCACCGGCGGCCGGCTATGTGCCCTCACTGGTGGGCACGACTACCTACAATCGGGCGGGCAACACCACGCCGGTTGATGCAAACGGCAGCCTGGGTATATTGAACAGCGCGAGCCTGACGGCGAATTTCACAAGTCAGTTGGTGGACGCAGCAGTAAACCTGACTATGAATACCGGAACGATGGCAGGCACTTATAACGTGTCAGCTATCAACATGCCGATAGACGTCAACGGCGGCTTCGGCGTCCCCAATACCAGCGCGTTGACCACAAATTGCACCACCGGCCCCTGTGCCGCAGGAGCGGCAGGCTACAGCGCCGACATGGGTGGCAGTTTTGCAGGCACGGGTGCGGCCAGCGCCGGCCTGTCCTACAACATCTGGCCAACAACGGCACTGTCCACCGACGCGGCAATCAATTCTATTCTGGGGCTGGTGGCGTTCACCGGCACAACGCCTGCGACGGGCACTCACCCACCCGCAGGCAGCAATTATGGTATCGACTTCATGAACCCGGTCACGATGGCCGGCGGCTATAACACCGGACTCTCCAACAATACGCTGCCTATGGCCAATACCAGCATGTTGCTGGATGGCGCAGGAAATCTGGTTAAACTGTTCGGCACGAGCTATCAGGAGCCGGGCGGTTCGCCCTATGCGGCAACTCAACCTCCGCCGATAGTTTCACTCGCGAACGCAAATATCGCCTGGAGCGGCGGAACCGCTGCCGACTATCACCAGTCGGCCAGCGGAGCTGTCACTTTCGGTCGTTGGCAGGGCGGCATTGTTAGCGTAACCGACTTGTCCACCACCACGCCCGCATCGTTCACAACCAGTCTGGCTGGCGGGGTCTATGGTCCGACCAGCAGCCTGTGGGCCTACGCTACAGGACCAGCCAGTGATTTTATACAATCGTTGACAGGCACGACAAGCTACACCAAAACTGCCCATACCACCCCTTTCGATTCGCAAGGCGGTTTGGGTGTGCTGAACAGCGCGAGTCTGACGGCGAATTTCACCAGTCAGTTGGTGAGCGCGGCATTGAACCTGACGATGAATACAGGTCTGCTTGCAGGTGATACCTTCGACATAGCAGGCAATATGCAGATCAACGCTAACTCAAACTCGTTCAAATCAGCCTCCCAGCCCATTCTGAGCTGTACCGGTCCGTGCGTTCTGACTACCGGGGAGTCATTCTTGGCGGAAATGAGTGGCGCCTTTGTCGGCGCGACTGCGGTGGATGCTGTCCTGGGTTATGCCGTCTGGCTTGAAACGCCTACTTCACCTGCGGACATCGTTTACGGGTATGTGGCGTTCAATACCGGCGTCGCGCCGACCGTCAATCCGGCCGGGCCGCTTGCGGCTTATGTCGCGACCAATACGGCCGTGGCTTATAACGGCTCTTATGGCGGAAGCTTCAGCTTTATCGCCGCACCGGGAGAAGTGGCAACCCTGAGCAATCCCACCACGTTCACCCAGAATTTTAGCGGCGGCTACAGGAGGGATATCCTGAACGGTGCGACCACGGCCACACCGCCGACCACGACCGCGAATGGCATCACCTTCGGCGTGTGGGAAAACGTCACGAGTGTCAGTTCATCCGATCAGATGTCCATCATGCCGAATCAGAACGCCTCGATGAGGACACTGCCTTCCTATATGTATGGTGCGGAAGGCTATCTCGATACAGCGGTGGTAGCGGGAACAAATACCGGACCGCTGACTGGTGTAGTTGGCTATACCTCGGTCGCTGCCACATCCTACGATACTGGCAGTTGGGCTGCCGGCAGTTTGACCCGGACGACTCTGAGTACAAACTTCACCAGCCAGACGCTGAATATGGGGCTTTCCGGCACGATGGGTGCAGACAGCTGGACACTGGACAGCACGAATGTGCCGATCACGTTCACGAACAGCACCAGCGGCACGGGCGCACGCTTTAATGATAACGCACCGGTCATTACGGTAAATACGACGGCTTGTGGGACTAACTGCGGCGGCCATATCAGCGGCGCCTTTCTGGGACAGAATTATGCCAGCGCCCTGCTACAGTACAGCCTGTGGGATAACAACAATCTGAATCTAGGCGGTCTGATCGGATTCGACAACACTGCCCCCGTCACGCCCGGCGCAGGCACTTCGCCCGGCACCTGGGTAGTGGCGAATTCATGGACGATAGGCAGCCCAACCACAATCACTAACGACCCAACGACAGCCGTGTTGACCGGTTGGAGCGGCAACGGCTGGAATTCAGCCGTAGCGCCTGCGGCCGGTTCGGTGGCCTACACACCTGTTATGGCTGGCAGCGGTCTCATCAACTGGGGATCGTGGGGCAGCGGATCCATCAATACCAACAGCTTCAGCTATGTGCCCGGTGTCGCTCAATTTCACTGGATCACCGCGCCTGAACCCACACCAGTCTATCTGGCCCAGGTGCTGACGACGAGCAATGCCGTGTATGACTTTGTAGACGGCGATGTAACCAGCATGAGCGGCGGCGTGCACGGCACGATCAACGGCGCAACCTCGTTGACAGCCAATTTCACCACGCAAACCGTAGCTGCCAATCTGGACCTGATGGTGAACGGCCACAACTGGCTGGCCAGCACCAGCAATGCGCCACTTCAGTATTCGAACGGCAACACCCTGAATGCCTTTTCTGCCGACAGCTACCGCTCGCCTGCACAGCCCGGTTATCTGACCGTGACGGTGGACGGTGCAGGCGCCAACGGGAATCTGGCCGGACAGCTGGTGGGTGCGGCACTGAACGGCGCTATCCTGAAATTCAATCTGGATGGTCAGGTAACGACCCCCACCATGGGTTACGAATGGATACAGGGCGTAGCCGCTCTGGGTGCAGCCGTCGCCAACGACCCGGCGACATCCTATCGCATGGTACTGACTTCCATCAGCGAACCGATGACGCTGGTACCTACCGTGATGCTGGACGGCGCGTACAACAACGCGGCGCGTGTCCTGACTGATGTTAACGGTCTGACGCGATTCGATGCCAGTCTCGGTGGCGGCAGCTCCACGATACAGCGTGTGAGCGGCACTTACGCCGATCAGGGCAGCGCCGTGTTCGGTGGTGAGACCATAAGCTGGGGGCGTTGGGCTGCGGACACCGTGGTGAATGTGCAGGACCGTAACAGCGGTGTATGGCAGAACAACATCAGCCTGACCGGTGGCGCGCATGCGGTAGTGGGCCCGATCGCGACCGGACCGGTCTCCCTGCCGACTAGCGGCACTTACACCTACAACCGGATAGGCAACACATCGCCCACCGATCAGGCCGGAGTGGCCGGGACGCTGAATTCTGCCACGCTCAGCGCCGACTTTACCGCGCAAACCGTGAATGTAGGCGTGAATGTCACGTCCGGCGGCGCAACGCTGGATGCGATCGCAACGGGTGTGGCGATCCAAAACCGCGCCAATTTTTTCACCGACAGCAGGATGACCGGTGCGGGAGCGTTAGCGGTGACCTGCACGGGTAGCTGCGGCACCACCAACCACGGCGCAATCGGCGGCGGTTTCGGCGGTGCGGGCGGTGTGGGTGCTGCGATCACCTACGGGTTTGAAAAAGGCGGAATCAATGCCGGCACAGTCAACGGCGTGGCGGTGTTCCAGCAGGGAGCAGCAATCACACCTCAGTAACGACTGGCGCATCACAATACGGCCCGCCATGGCGGGCCGTATTGCTTTCAGGCTCCGTAAATCAGCTTGTTCACGAAAAAATTCAGGGATAAATCCGACCTCTCGGCAGATTCCCGTGCCGGTTTTGCTATTTTGTCTGGAATACAAATACGCCATCCCAGTCCGCGGCAGGCGGATTCTTGCGGAAGTGTGCAATCCGCTCGGCATAGACGCCATACAACCGGGTATCGGGTGACATCTGTTGCAGCTTCGTCAACTGCGACTCGGCCTGATCCCAATCCTGTGCGCAATACAGACGCCGCATTGCATGAAACAATGCGACTTCATCCTGCATCGCCTGAGGCACTGCACTGATCAATCCTATCGGTTCGTATATCGCCACCGGCTCATTTTTTCCTCTTACCCGCACATGATCAAGCTCGCGATAAACAAAGTCTGTTACGGCGTTCCGGGTATGCTCACCGACCACAATGCCCACGCCGTACTGCTTGGTGATGCCTTCCAGACGCGAGGCCAGATTTACCTCGTCGCCCATCACCGTGTAGGCGACACGCACCTCTGAGCCCATGTTGCCGACACTGACTTTCCCGGTGTTGATACCGACACCGACATGAATGGCCGGCCAGCCGCGCTCCTTGAAATGGGGTTGCAACGCATCCAGTGTCGCCTGCATCTCAATGCCGGCCAGTATGGCATCACGCGCATGTTGTGTATCCGGCAAGGGCGCGCCCCAGAATGCCATGATGCAATCGCCCATGTACTTGTCTATCGTGCCGTGGTGTTTGTAAACAACGCGCGACAAGGGCGTCAAAAACTCGTTCATCAACTCCGTCAATTCTTCCGGCCCCAGTCCTTCCGAGATCGTAGTAAAACCCCGCACATCCGAAAACAATATCGTCATCTCGCGACTTTCCCCCTTCATGGATACGCTCTCGGGGTGATGGCTCATTTCCTCCACGACTTCACTGGGTACATATTGACCGAACAATCCGGTAATCTGACGTTTGGTGCGCGCTTCAACGAAATAACCATAGGACATATCCAGCGCGAACAACAGGCTAATCATTACCAGACTATTCGCCATCGGCATCAGCAAATCGCCGTATTGCCAGAGGGATAAACTCAACCCCACCGTAGTGGTAAACATCAAGAGCGAGACCAGCATCGCGTTGGCGGGGCTGAGTCTAGGCAGCAATAAACTCAAGGCAATACCAGTCAGCAGCAACCACATCACTTCAACACCCAGCATATAAGCCGGATGCTGCTTCATATTCTGGTCAAGAATACCGGCGACCATATTGGCGTGTATTTCCACTCCAGGGAAGGTCTCGGACACCGGGGTAGCCCGATTATCCAGCAGCCCTATCGCACTCGTGCCGATCAGCACGATCTTGTTGTTGAGTTGTTCGGGCTGAACGCGATCATGCAACACATCCGTAGCAGAGATATAGCGGAAGCTGCCCTGCTTGCCACGATAAGGCACGAACGTTGCCACATTACTGTCCACCGGGATTTTCAGCGTACCGCCGACAGCGTCCAATCCCAGCGATTCCAGTCCCGCGTAATCGTTATCGCCGTCGCCCGCGAAATGAACCAGCACATTCGTGTTGCCTATCAGGGTACGCACCAGCGCCATGGAGAGCGACTCATAATAAGCGCCGTTGTATTCAGCCAGCATGGGCACACGCCGGACCGCGCCATCTGCGTCTATCACGGGATTGAAGTGCCCTGCGCTTGCAGCGGCGCGCTGCAGTTCAGGCAGATTGGCGCCGTAGCCATTCCACGAAAGAAACGCGATGGGCCTATCCTGGAAAGAGCCTGGCTGGAATACCGGTTCGGGAAGCATGCCGGAGCTGCTTTTTTCCTGCCGGTTGCTCAGGTAGTATCCCAGCACTACCTTGCGGTTTTTGATTTTTTCGGCAAACAGCGCATCGTATTCGAGCTGTGGCTGTATATGTGCCAGCACGCTCTGATATTCCGCATTATCCTTAAGCTGATTTTTCCCGAGCCGCTGCAATATCTTAAGTCCGGAGCTCTCGTCATTTTCGGCAAACACCACGTCAAACCCGGCCACTGCAATACCGTAGTTATCGAATAACTTATCCACCAGCAGAGCCAGACGATCACGGCTCCACGGCCAGCGACCTTCCTCCTGCAAGCTTTTTTCGTCAATATCGAGGATGACGATACGCTCGTCCAGTGTATCCGGCATGGTCAGCTGCAAACTGTAGTCATACAAGACAGCAGACAGTTGATCAATAAAATTCAGCCGGTAGAAGCGCTCGCTAGCATTGCCGACGAAAAGCAGCACAATCAACAGTCCAAGGCCAATCAATATTGCGTTTTTTTTCATGCTGCCTCCCTGAAATAATTAAACAGGAATATCAATGACCGGACGGTCACTCGGTCCGAATTATGCCGCGCCACTCATCTGCGCGACACGTACCGCTACTCGCTCTCGTCGCCGGGCAACGGGGCCAGCAAGGCAGCGATGTCGGCTTCACCAAACTTGGTCAGACCTGCACTATCTTCGGACAGAATACCGGCAGCGAGCTCGGCCTTTTTCTCTTGCAGTGCCAGGATTTTTTCTTCGATACTGCCTGCCACTACCAGCTTGTAAACAAACACATTCTTGGTTTGGCCCAGCCGGTGAGCGCGATCCGTG
>JAURZN010000076.1 GCA_030653355.1 Gallionella sp.
ACTGAGAAGACATTGCCATTGCACATAAGCTGTTATGCGACTGGAACAGCGCGGCATGAGCCAGGTGAATAACCGGAAACTGTTTGACGATAAACAGGAACGGATGCAGCTTCTTCGCGTGGCAGGTACCGATGGGATAGATCGCATCATAGATAGCGAGGCTGTCGAAGCCTCCAATCGCGAGATGGTCGGACATCTCAGTCTGATTCATCCAAGTTGGGTGCAGGTGTTGAGTGAAATTGAACTCGATTATATACGCAATCTGAGTCTGTCTGATCGCAATCAGGCTTTCGAACAAATTGAACAAAACGGTACGACCTGTCTGATCGTGGCGGGTGCAGTTGATATACCGCCGGAATTGATCAGTTTTGCCAATCATTCCAGAATTCCGCTGTTCGCTTCCACCAAGACTAGTGTGCATTTGATGTGGCTGATCCGCCATTATCTTGCCATGGAACTGGCTGAAACAACGACGCGTCACGGCGTGTTTCTGGATGTGCTGGGTGTGGGTGTCATGATTACAGGGGAGAGCGCCGTCGGCAAGAGTGAGCTGGGGCTGGAGCTCATTACGCGTGGTAGCGGACTGGTGGCCGATGATGTCGTCGAGCTGCATCGCATCACCCCGGATACGCTGGAAGGCCGCTGCCCTGACCTGCTACGCGATTTTCTCGAGGTGCGCGGATTGGGTATGTTGAATGTCCGCACCATGTTTGGTGAAACCGCCGTGCGGCGCAAGAAGAGCCTGAAGCTCATTGTGCACCTGCATCGGACTCAGGATGGCGATCTGTCAAGAATGGAACGGTTGCCCATGGCGGCCACGCACCAGGAGATTCTGGGCGTGAAAATTAATACGGTGAATGTTCCTGTGGTGGCAGGGCGCAATCTTGCGGTGCTGGTGGAAACGGCGGCGCGCAACTTTGTGCTGCAACAACGCGGCATCAATACCATGCAGGAATTCGTCAGCCGGCACGATCAAATGTTGGCGGGTGACTGATATGCAACTATTTGTATTGAGCGGTCTTTCAGGTTCGGGAAAAAGTGTCGCACTCAAAGTGCTGGAAGACAGCGGCTTTTACTGCGTAGATAATTTGCCCGCTGAACTCCTGAATAGTCTGGTGGATTACTTGCTGTCTGCGGGCTATGTCGATATCGCAGTGAGTATTGATGTACGCAGCGCCAATAGTGTGCAGGGGTTGCCGGAGATATTGCTGCAGATTATGCAAAGAAATTTAGCGGTGCATGTGCTGTTTCTGGATGCAAAGAGCGATACGCTGGTGAAACGCTTTTCCGAGACGCGCCGCATGCATCCATTGAGCGACGGTGTGCGGACGTTGCCGGAATGTGTCCAGTACGAGCGCGAATTGCTCGCCGAAATCAGCAATATCGGACATCACATAGATACCAGCGAACTCAGAACCAATGCGCTCAGCGTGTGGATCAAACAATTCATCAAGTTGGATCGCGCACGGTTGACGTTGTTGTTTGAGTCATTCGGCTTCAAACATGGTATTCCGCTGGATGCCGACTTCGTGTTTGATGTGCGCTGTCTGCCCAATCCGTACTACAACACGCAACTGCGCACGCTCACCGGAAAGGATGCGCCCGTTATCGAATTTCTGGAGAGCACGCCCGCAACGCAGCAGATGCTTGATGATATACGCAATTTTGTAGAACGCTGGCTGCCCCATTTTATTGCCGACAACCGCAGCTATCTCACCGTGGCGATAGGGTGTACTGGGGGGCAGCACCGTTCCGTATATTTCAGCGAAAAACTCAGCCAGTATTTTCAAACACGGCAACAAGTGCTGTTGCGCCACCGCGAACTGAGTTGATGCATGCACTGCGGCACATCAGGCCAGGGGACTGGCTGACCTTGCTATCCGGCAGCGTTTGTGTAATGTGGCTTACCTTGTCGCTGTGGAGCGGTGAGCTCGCCGACAAGGCGGTGATACGCAGCGGCGGGAAAATATTTCGTGAAGTGCCGCTCTCTCGTGATCAAAGCATAGAGGTTCCCGGGCCGTTGGGCGTCAGTCTGATATTGATTCAGCATCGTAAAGTGCGCATCGCTTCGGACCCCGGCCCCCGTCAATATTGTGTACGCCAGGGCTGGCTGGAACACGCGGGCGAGATTGCGCTGTGTTTGCCCAATCAGGTGAGTGTCGAGCTGCTGGGTAGTCACAAACGCTATGACAGTCTCAATTACTGAAATGCAGGATCGAGGATCGGGGATTGAGGATCGAGAAGAAGCCACAGCTCCAAATTCGGTGCGCGGCTCAATCCTTCCTCATCAATCCTCAATCCTCTTAAACGCCACGGCTGAAGACCACCATATTGCGCGCATGGCGGCAGTGGCGCTCGGACTGACTGTGTTGGAAGCGGCGATTCCGTCGCCATTGCCCGGTGTAAAACCCGGCTTGGCCAATATCGTCACACTGATCGTGCTGGCGCGATACGGCTGGCGTACCGCCGCGTGGGTGTCGCTGCTGCGGGTGTTGGCGGGGAGCTTATTGTTTGGTAATTTTCTTACCCCGGGTTTTTTTCTCAGCCTGTCCGGCGCGTTGCTGAGTTTGCTGGTACTGGCCTTCGCGCAACATTTGCCATCGCGCTGGTTTGGCCCTGTCAGCCTAAGCATTTACGCCGCTTTTGCGCATATCGCAGGTCAGATGGCAATCGTGTATTTATGGCTGATTCCGCATGCGGGCATTGCTTATCTGATCCCGATTTTTGCGGCCGCTGCGCTGGTGTTCGGTACGGTGAATGGATTGATCGCGGCGCGTTTCATGGATAATGAAGAAACTAAACAATTTGGAGTGCCTTAGCCCGTGAAAACCATCACCCTTGCACTGACTGGTGCATCCGGCATGCCTTACGGCATGCGTCTGTTGGAATGTCTGCTGAACAGCGGGCAACGCGTACACCTGGTGTATTCTCAGGCGGCACAGATCGTCGCGAAACAGGAGATAAATCTGGTATTGCCGAATCGTCCGCAGGACGCTGAGCGTGCGTTAAATGAACGATTGGGGCAGTACGGCGGAGAGTTGCATGTTTTCGGGCGCGATGACTGGTATGCGCCGATGGCTTCCGGTTCGAATCCGGGCGATGCGATGGTGATCTGTCCTTGCACCATGGGTACGCTGGGTAAAATTGCCGCCGGCATCAGTGACGACCTGATTGCACGCGCCGCAGATGTGATGCTGAAAGAGCGGCGTACGCTGATACTCGCGCCGCGCGAGATGCCGTTCTCGGTGATCCATCTGGAAAATATGCTGAAACTAGCACGGGCCGGGGCGGTCATCATGCCGCCGAACCCGGGATTTTACTATCAGCCGGAAAGCGTGCAGGACATGGTGGATTTTGTAGTGGCGCGCATCCTCGATCATCTCGGTGTGGCGAACACGCTGTTGCCGAGATGGGGAGAATAAATTCGTCGTTAGTCGTTAGTCGTTAGTCGTTAGTCGTTAGTCGTTAGTCGTTAGTCGTTAGTCGTTAGTTCGGCGATAGGCGGCGCGTGAGGCACCGTATTGTTTAATTTCACCAGCGCATATTCCAGGCTATCCGAAAGCGCATGCCAGCTGGCATCGATAATATTGGCACTCGCCCCCACAGTCGTCCAGACATGGCCGCCCCCCTGAAATGTGATGAGCACGCGTATCTGCGCGGAGGTGCCCTTGGCGCTATCCAGAATGCGCACCTTGTAGTCGATCAGGCGCACGGTCTTCAATATGGGATAAACGCCTTCCAGAGCGTTGCGCAGCGCGCCCGCCAGGGCGTTAACCGGCCCGTTGCCTTCTGCCGCGACAAATTTTACTTCGCCTTGCACTTTTACTTTTACAGTGGCCTCGGAAAGCAGGCCGCGGCTATGGCGGCGCTCGGTGACGACAAAATAATCGACCAGTTCGAACGGCTGCACATAGTCGGGGCGTAAACGATGCAGCATCAGCTCTACGCTGGCCTCTGCAGCTTCGAAGGTGAAACCCTCGTGCTCCAGATGTTTGATGTGGCTCAGGACGTGCTGGGCATCTTCGTTATTGAGGTCTATACCCAATGTTTTGGCATGGAACTGAATGTTGCCGCGCCCTGACAGCTCGGAGACCACTGAACGCATCACGTTGCCGACCAAAGCCGGGTCGATGTGCTGGTAGGTGTCACTTGCCTTGAGTATCGCCGCGACATGGATGCCGCCCTTGTGTGCGAAGGCGCTGTGACCGATGTAGGGCGCATGATTGTAGTGCTTGAGGTTGACGACTTCTGCGATGTAGTGGGAAAGCGAGGTCAGTTCGCGAAGTTGATCCGGGCTGACTACGTTTTTGTTCATCTTGAGCTGCAAATTGGGAATGATGGTAGTCAGGTTGGCGTTGCCGACGCGCTCGCCATAGCCGTTGATGGTGCCCTGCACCTGAGTGCAGCCGCCTCGCACCGCCGCGAGGGAATTGGCAACCCCGCAGCCTGTATCGTTGTGGCAGTGTACGCCCAGCGGGGTGCGGATATGCCGACTCACCTCGCGGACGATTTCCTCGACCTCCCAGGGCAGTTTGCCGCCATTGGTTTCGCACAACGCCAGCCAGTCTGCGCCTGCATCGGCCGCCGCCCGTAAGGTCGCCAGCGCATAATCGCGATTGGCCAGAAAGCCGTCGAAAAAATGTTCCGCATCAAAGACGACTTCGCGCCCGTGTGCTTTCATATAGGCCACGCTGTCGCGGATCATGGCCAGATTTTCATCCAGCGTGGCTGCGAGCACCAGCTTAACGTGGTAGTCCGAACTCTTGCCCACCATCGTGACGACGGGTGTCCGGGCGTCAAGCAGCGCCTGCAAATTGCTGTCTTGTTCGCACTGCAAACGTTTCTGGCGGGTACGTCCGAAGGCGGCGAGTTTGGCTTGGCCCAGATTCAGTTTGCTGGCAAGGGCAAAGAATTCGGCGTCCTTGGGGTTGGATCCGGGCCAGCCACCCTCGATGTAATGAAAGCCGAAGTCGGCCAGTCGTTTGGCAATGACCAGCTTATCGTCAACTGACAGGGAAATGTCCTCACGCTGCGTTCCATCACGCAGCGTGGTGTCATAGAGGTAAACTTGGCTCATGGTGTCAGTGTCCCTGAAATTTTTTATTCATTACGAAAAGCATGAAAGACCCAAGAAAAATCAAACAGCCGGAATTGATCGCGCGTTGCTCATGGCTCATTGGATGTTAAAACGCGGTTTAACAGGCCTTGAATGTTTTCGTATGTTTGGTCATGGAGATAGTGAGTTGATTTATTCCTGAATGACTTCGAAGTCGTGTGTTACAACAGCGGTGGCACCCAGCATGATGGAGGCGGAGCAGTATTTCTCGGCGGAGAGCTTGATGGCTTTTTCAACTACGTCCGGGTTGATGCCTTTCCCTTTGACGACGAAATGCATGTGTATTTTGGTAAATACTTTGGGGTCGGTGTCGGCGCGTTCTGCATCCAGCTCTACGTAGCAGTCGGTAACGGCCTGACGGCTCTTCTTCAGGATGGAAATCACATCAAAACTGGTGCAGCCACCCGCGCCGAGCAGCAGCATTTCCATCGGGCGCGGGCCGAGATTGCGCCCGCCGACAGCGGGTGAGCCATCCATCAAGACAGCGTGATTACTTTCGGTTTCACCCAGGAATGAAACCTGTTCTACCCATTTGACGCGTGCTTTCATGTTATTTCCTTGTTTGGTGAGAAAATGTTGATTTTGCCTGATACCAAAGCAAACCGATTATTTCGTGAATAAAAATTTTGCTGTCGCGTAATGATTCGGCGCGGGGAATGAAGGCAAACAGATCGATTTGGTGTCGCGTGGTAAATGCAGTGGGCGCCTCGACCACCTCAAAGCCGGCGCGGCGAAAAACAGTAGCCGAACGCGACATATGCCAGGCGTGGGTAATCAGATAAATTTTCTTGACACCGACCTTTTGTAGCACAAGGAATGAATTGCGTGCATTTTCAAGGGTGTTATTGGACTGGTCTTCTGTCCAGCGCACCGGAACCTGAAAATCCTGTTCCAGTGATATGCGCATCTGTTGCGCCTCCGAAACGGCATTGCCGAGCGGCTTGCCTCCCGTCACCAGTACGGGCAGCTGCATTTCGCGTTGCAATCGGGCGCCATAACGTAAACGCACCAGAGTGGCCTCGCTGACTGTGTCTTGGCCTGCATATTCAGGCGCATGAAAATAGGTGCCGCCCCCCAGTATCACGATGGCTGATGCGCTTTGCGACTCAATATGCAGGGGTGAGGTTTGTCGTTCCAGCAGTTGTAATGCGCTTTCGGCTATATAGGGTGTAGAAGCGAGCCAGAGCAAGACGAACGATGCGATAAACAAGCGGCGAGCGATTGCGGGGCGCCGATAAAGCAGCAAGCCAAGCAAGAGCAAGAGTAGCAGGCTCAGCGGAGGCAGCATGAACGTGCTTATAATACTCGTTGCAAACCAGGACATGAGTGATTTTCAGATTTACAGAACCCGGCTATTTTATTACAAATATCAGTAATGATTGAATGCCACGGGTGTTATTTGCCGTGCGCAGGCAAAAAAACAAAGCTCACCCGCGAGGTTAGCCAAATACTATTTGACAGAGGCAGGTTGGATGCACTAGAATTCGCGCCCTTCGAGGTTTCAATATAGAATTTTAGGAATAGTGGATATGAAAACATTTTCCGCAAAAGCACATGAAGTCCAGCACGAATGGCTTCTAGTTGATGCTGCTGATCAAGTGCTCGGCCGTCTGGCAGCACA
>JAURZN010000079.1 GCA_030653355.1 Gallionella sp.
TCAAACCCGAGGAAATCTCGATTGCTGAGTCCGCACTGCGCGATATCGTGCGATATTACGTGCGCGAGGCGGGGGTGCGCGGTCTGGAGCGTGAAATTTCCAAGATATGTCGCAAGGTGGTGAAGGCACTGTTGCTGAAGACGCGGGAAAGTAAAGTGGTCGTCAATTCGCGCAACCTGGATAAGTATCTCGGTGTGCGCCGTCATTCATACGGCGTGGCTGAAAAGCACAATCAAGTAGGTCAGGTGACCGGGTTGGCATGGACTGAAGTGGGCGGTGAGCTGTTAACGATCGAGGCTGTGGTATTGCCTGGTAAGGGAAAAACCACCACTACCGGTAAATTGGGTGAGGTCATGCAGGAATCCATACAGGCTGCCTTGAGTGTGGTGCGTGGTCGTGCACAACGGTTGGGTATCGAGACTGACTTCTATCAGAAAACTGATCTGCATATCCACTTGCCGGAAGGCGCGATTCCCAAGGACGGTCCGAGCGCGGGAGTCGGCATGTGTACCGCGATGGTTTCCGCATTGACCGGAATACCGGTGCGTGCCGATGTGGCGATGACAGGAGAAATCACTTTGCGCGGGGAGGTGCTGCCGATAGGCGGATTGAAAGAAAAGTTGATCGCTGCGCAGCGCGGCGGTATCAAGACGGTGCTGATACCGGAAGAAAACGTCAAGGACCTGGCTGATATTTCCGATAATGTTAAGAGTAAGCTGGACATCCATCCGGTTAAATGGATAGAGCAGGTGTTGGAGATGGCGCTGGAACACAAGCCGGAGCCGCGTGAGGAAGCCGTTGCCGTGCCTGCTGATCTGACGGCTGAGGCAAAACTGGTGAAGACCGTTGTGGCAACCAAGCATTAATCCCAAATTATCCATTGGAAATATTATTCCCGCCTACGCGGGGATGACACTGTTTTTTAGTCCAATGGACAATTTGGGTTAAATTACGTTTATCAGCTTGACCAAAGTTCTGTGACCTTGATATAAAGCGCACTGGGATGTGTGGGTTTGTGGCTGCTCTATTAATTACTTGCAAAGGAGATGTACGTGAACAAATCTGATTTGATTGATGCAATTGCAAAATCCGCTGGCATTTCCAAAGCATCCGCCGGCCGTGCGCTGGATGGAACGATAGCGGCAATTAAAAACGCGCTGAAAAATGGCGAAGAAGTGAGTCTGGTCGGCTTCGGTTCATTCTGCGTTGATGATCGCGCAGGTCGTACGGGCCGCAATCCCCGTACTGGAGAAGCAATTACTATTAAGGCTGCGAAAGTTCCTAAATTTCGCGCTGGCAAAGGTTTGAAAGATGCTGTAAACTAGCTAATCTTTACTGGGTGCTTAGCTCAGTTGGTAGAGCGTCGCCCTTACAAGGCGAATGTCGGCGGTTCGAACCCGTCAGCACCCACCAGTTTGGTGAGTATAAGTGGTTAGTGGCAAGTGATAGGTGGCTAACTGGCAGTACAATTTTTGGAGTGGTAGTTCAGTTGGTTAGAATACCGGCCTGTCACGCCGGGGGTCGCGGGTTCGAGTCCCGTCCACTCCGCCAAATAGAGGCGAACGAAAGTTCGCCTTTTTTCATATCTGTCGTTTAAAAAACGCTAGGAGTCTTGTTGCTATGTTTGATTTTGTTCGTGAAAAAAGAAGAGTGGTGCAAATAGTCCTAGTGTTGATTATTCTGCCATTTGCATTCTTTGGCCTGGAGTCATATCAAAGTTCAGGCGAATCCGCAGCGCCGGCGACTGTCAATGGCAAGAAAATTTCTCAGCAGGAATTTGAGACTGCTTTGCGTCAGCAGCAGGACAGAATGCGCCAGATGCTGGGTGAAAATTTTGATCCTGCCATGTTCGAAACGGACGATATGAAACAGGCTGTTCTGGATAATCTGGTCGCGCAACGCCTGTTGGTTGAACGAGCAGAGGCGGTCGGCCTGACGGTGACAGATGAGCAAGTGGCTCAGGTTATCGATGGAATCGATGCCTTTAAAGAGGGTGGAAAATTCGATCAGGCGCGTTATGCCAGCGCCCTGGCGAATCAAAATATGTCGCCATTGATGTTTGAAGCGCGCGTCAAGGATGATCTGGTCGGGCAACAACTGCGTGAAGCGTATGTGCAAAATGGATACGCATCTAATACCGCTGCAAACAATATAATTTCGATTAACGAGCAGCAACGCATAGTGAGCGTAGCGTATGTTCCGGTGCAATCTTTCGTCGCACAAGCCAGCGTTGAAGAGACTGCAATCAAAGCCTATTACGATCAGAATCAAAAGGAATTTCAGCTTCCGGAACAAGCCAGAGTCGAATATGTGAAATTTGCCATCAATGATTTGATGGCTAAATCCAATGTCGGAAGTGAAGATGCGCGTAAATATTACGATGAACACCTGCCGGAATTCTCCACGCCTGAACAACGGCAGGCCGCCCATATTCTATTGACTGTGGCAGCGACAGCGCCTCAGGCAGAGCAGGATGCGGTCAGGGCTAAAGCCGAGCAGTTGCTCAAGCAGATCAAGCAAAATCCGGCGAAATTTGCAGAGCTGGCTAAACTTAACTCACAAGACCCCGGGTCGGCGCTGAACGGAGGCGATTTGGGTCTGTTTGGTCGCGGCATGATGGTGAAGCCGTTTGAGGATGCTGTGTTTTCGCTTAAGCCGGGTGAGATTAGTGAGCTGGTAAAGTCCGATTTTGGTTATCACATCATTAAGCTGGTCGCCATCAAGTCATCGGATGCCATGGCGTTTGATACGGTGCGCGATGCTATTCTGACTAAGCTGCGCCAGCAAAAGGCATCAGATAACTTTGCTGAATTGGCTGAGAAATTCAGCAATACAGTGTACGAACAGAGCGATACCCTCAAACCGGCCGCTGAACTGTTGGGTGTGCAGATTGAACAGAGCGCCTGGCTGGTAAAAGGGGCGGTTTCCGGCGATATCTGGACTGCCAAGATGATGCAGGCGGTATTTAGCGATGATGCTGTCAAAAACAAGCGCAATACGGCTGCAATCGAGGTTGCCGCTGACACGATGGTGGCAGCGCGCATACTGGAACACAAGCCGGCTACTGCACGCGCCCTGGTGGAAGTCCGGGAAATGATCAAACAGAAATTAATACATCAAAAAGCACTGGACATGGCGGTTAAACAAGGTAAAATGCTGCTCGTTCAATTGCAGCAGGGCAGTAAGCCTGTACTGGATTGGACGGTTGCTCAGACTATTACCCATGCTCAACATGGTGCGCTGGATGTAGCGATGGTGCGCCAGATATTTCAAGCGAATAAATCCAAACTACCTCAGTATGTGGGTGCAGAATCCCAGCAGAACGGATTTTTATTGGTACGCGTGGATGGCATCAAAGAGGGTGAAAAGCCCGATGATGTGAAGCTTGCGCGTTATGCGCAACAATTGCGCCAGATGACAGGCGATGAGTTGTTTCAGGCTTATTTGGCAGATGCCAAGCTGACAGCTGAGATTAAATTGAATTTACCTAAAACGGCTATGGATAAACCTTAACCGGTAGCGTTTTAGCGATAGTTTGTAGATAGAGAGAATACGGGTGCTTAGCTCAGTTGGTAGAGCGTCGCCCTTACAAGGCGAATGTCGGCGGTTCGAACCCGTCAGCACCCACCAAATAGCTGCTGGAAAGTGGCGAGTAGTAAGTAGTTAGTCGTAGCAGTTTTGGAGTGGTAGTTCAGTTGGTTAGAATACCGGCCTGTCACGCCGGGGGTCGCGGGTTCGAGTCCCGTCCACTCCGCCAACATAAAAAGCCGTTGAGAAATCAACGGCTTTTTTATTTGTACATTATGAATGTCATGTTTTTCTACCCCACGGGCACCGGTGCCTTGAACGCAAGGTACTTTGATAGTACAAATTTTCCTGTATCACTCGTCGGCAGGCTAAAAACAGGCTATGTATCACGCAATCAATGTGTTGAGAATTATTTAGGACGACTCACTGTTTATAGGCTTCAAATAAGGTTTGAAGCGATGGTGTGATTTCGTTATTATTAACCGCAGGTGCATATCTGTATTTGATTATATGCTTACTATAATTTGCTTAGGTGATGCTGATTTTGTTGTCCAAATTGTCATTGCGAGCGTAGCGTGACAATCCGGTGTGTTGATATTCTGGATGGACACGTTCGCCACGGCGCTACAAGTCTCGCTGCTAAAGGCGATTCTTCGCAAAGACGATTTTATCAGTGCTTCCTTAAAGCGCGCAGCTGTCGTTGATGTGATAAAGGTTTCAGGCAATATCGCGCGAGTGAAGGCGCTATTGCTCAAGTCGCAACTGCATGATAAATAAAGGAATCGATAATGAGTTCAGTTATTTTGTGGCGCAAGATGGGATTAGGTCTGCTGTTGTTGTTGCCTGCGGGTGCTGTTCTGGCAGAAGTTAAATTGAATGTTCAAAACCGGACTGAGTTCTTGAACTACAATGTCAGCGGTCCCGGAAAAGCGCAGAGTTTTTATGACCCTAATGCTCATATCTACCACGAATCTGATTTTCAATTATCAAATTTCAAAATGGGTGAATGGGATGGTGCTATGTCAACCACATTGCGCTACACCAACTCCAGACAATACGACCCCGCCACCTTATCGATCCAGAAGTTTGAGTCCAGCTTAAAGGATGCGCATAACCGAGTCGACATGGGCGATCTGTTTGCCAATCTTTCACCCTATTCCATGATGAAAGGCATCAAGGGCGTCGGTTTCCAGCACAATCTGGCGGATGACCGGAATTACATCAAGGCTGTATATGGAAATTTTGCGGGTCAGTGGGCTTACGTCATGCGCAATGCGCGGCCGGACAGACCTATGGATCGATACGGCGGCGGTGTCCGGCTGCAAAGAAGCAACGGCAACCTGACCTGGGGCGCCAATCTGGCCATGGCGGATGACAGGTCCGATGATCCGAATCGCGGAAGACTGGACGCTTATCGTCAGACGTTGCCTGCATTGGACTGGGAGTATCGCAATTCGGGTATGGTTGTGTCGGGAGAACATGCTTATAGCGACACCACGGTCTCTCCGCTGGCCGGCACGGCGCAGAATCTTTATGGTTCTGCCAATCGCGTTTCATTCCGTGGCGCATATCGAACTGTCAGTCTGGATGCTAGTCTGGAACAGGTGACGCCGACTTTTGTCACCCTGGGTGGAGGTTCCACACCGGACAGAATGAGGGTTTTTACGCGAGCTGACTGGCGTATGGACCGTCAATGGCGTCTTTTCGGGACCTATGATCACTTCTACAACAGTCTTAACCACCAGTTGGCGACCCGGACTACTAACGAAATTCTGGAGATGGGCGTGACGCGTCAGAGGATATTCGACCGGCGCAGCGCATCGTTGACTGCATCCGGTCGTACGAGGACACTGTCAACGGAGAACGCTTCGTCCGCCAACCGCTCCAATCGTATCAGGCTAAAGTACAAGGATCGTTTCCTTAACGACGCTATGGACTTCGGTGCCGACTATGAGCGTATGCTGAATAGCGACCAGCGTGCGGGCACCAATACGCATCTGTCCAACAATCTCTACAATCTATCCTTCGGTTACCGCGGCAATATCAGCAAGGAATGGGCCCTGCGCACCAATCTGGATTTTGGCAAATCGGAAGTGCAGAATCCAACTAATGGTGGTTTCGATGTCATGGATACGGCTCGTCTTGATCTGGTGGCGACTCGTCCGGATAGCACGGAGTTGGGAGCAAGCTATAACCTCGGCAACAACAACGCGACAGTCATCGGTTCCAGTTCCAGCCAGAACCGGGCCATGATTTTCTGGTCTCGGCGGCCGCAGGCTCTTCAGGGCGGTTCGGTCAGAGTCGAAGGGAGCGTTAATGACTACCGCTTCTTTGATGGAACCCGCAACTACCAGGAGAAACTGCTGCGTGTTGTTCTGAACTGGAATCTGGAAAATAAATTTTCACAATAAAGGTGTTGAGATGAAACGTTTTTTTGCCCTAATACTGTTTCTTGTTACCTTGCTGCCCAGTATCGGTGTACAGGCCGCCTGGTGGGAGTTTGGTCGTGAAAGCAATGAACCCGCTATTACCGATCTCCGTTTCAACAGCATCGATGCAGCCCGCCTGGATGACACCATGGTTATGGGTACAGAGGACTTGCAGGGAGGCTTGATCATCGTGCGCGGTCAGGTTCAGGTCGGCCGGGGGGAGATTGGTCTTGTGGAAATCTCTCTGGACGAAGGTAAAACCTGGAATACTGCCACGCTGGCCGACCGCGGTCTGTTCACATGGGAGTTTCGTCCTGAAATTGGACGCGACTACCCTTTCCGGGTTCGTGCCACCAGCACGACTGGCGTCTCTACCGGACCGGAGGAACATGAGTTTCATCTAAAGGTTACTTCAGCCGATGGCAGCTTCGAAGCCAGAGAGGCTTTTGGCAAACTTCTGGAAGCGTACCGGAATGAGGATCGCGCTGGCTTTATGCGGTATGTGTCAGACTCCTTCGAGGGTGATGCCTCTGCGCTTGACGACGCGCTGATGAATGACTTTCGCTGGCTGGACAGCATCGCTATCCAGACCAACATCACTCGTGTGATCAGCAATTCCGGCCTGTTCGAACTTTATTTTACCTACAATCGCCAAGTGCGTTCTACCCGCAACGGACAGTTCCTCAAAGACTCCGCAGCGTCGGTCGTCGGATTTCGGCGTGGTTCCGGCGGCATGAAACTGGTGCGTATGTCAGCCCCCCTGATTTTCGGCGTTTCTGACACCGGCTACATCGCCACCTCGGTCACAGGTCAGGCAGTAGGTCAGAATGTGCTGATCGTGGATCCATATACTGGAGGTGCTACGACTCAGTCACAGGGCACTACTGTCGGCGCGACTTCTTCGACCAGTGGCACACAGAGCCTGATCTCAGGTGAGAGCTATAACTTCGATACAGATAGCGTCGCCAACGAAGGACCCGGCCCCGCCACTCAGGGCGATTTGAAACCTGAGGCTGCTGGCATGGGGCTTGTCTCTTTGCGTAGTGGAGTGAGTTTTCAGCCCATTGCCTGCCCCATCAGCACTACGGCTTCCGCGCCTGCCGCCGGATACATAGCGATGCCTTATCTAATGAATGTGCAGGCCGGGAACTGTTATGCGCTGGAAATTCTGCCTGGCCCGAAATACGCGGTTATTGAAATTGTTTCCTTCAATCCGGGTGTTGGTAGTTTGACCTTCCGTTACAAATATCAACCGGGCGGTGGCCGAAACTTTTAACGGACGCGCGGCCTGTCGCTCTTCGGGCAGCGGGCCGCGATCAATAGATATCTCCTACGAAGGAGGCGTGCATGAAGTTCTGCAAACAGCATTTGCTTGTGCTGCTTTTCCTGACCAACAGCCTATGGGCTGCTGAACCTGTCAACACAGATGCCGTTCAAGCGCAGATGCTGGCAGCGCAAGGCAAACAACAGGCATATGCCGATACCATTTGGCATTACCTGTCTGCGGAACATGCCCGGAAGCGACAGCTTGATGAAGCTGTAGACAGTCTCTACAAACTCGCCTTCTTGGCAACAGCCAACCAGCAGCCTGATGTCACGACCGTTGGCCTGCCCGCATGGCAGGAGGCTCTCGTTCTGCTCCTTAGGCTTGATTTGCCACCTGCAGTGCTGAGCAATCTAAAAACGCTGGAACAGGGGATGAGGGCGGCTACGCGTGCACTGTCTGGCATCCCAGCTTCGGACGGTTCAAGCAAACGTCTGGTCGAACGGCAGCAGGCGCTCATGGCCGCTGCCTCAGCCCTGTCCGTCCTGGGTCAACAGGCTTCGCATCTTGACGGACAGTTGCAAAGTGAAGCTCGGCGTGCAGCAGCCGCTGCAAATCTTCTCGGCAGTCAGATGCTCATGTTGCCTGCAGTAAAAAAGGGAGGCGCGCCATGAGACACCGTCACCTGTTGAGAACGCTGCTCGTACTGATAATGAGCCTGGCAGGTATGCTATTGGCAACTCCCTGTCGGGCTGAATATGATCCCGCCGCCGAAATCCAGAGACTGATAGACAAGGCCGTTGAGGAACGGCAAAAAGCTCAGGATGCGCTGCTGATTCTCAAAGCAAGCCGGGAAAAGATGAAACAACAGTTCCTGTTCATCAACGAGACAGATCTGGCACTTGCCAACAATCTCCGACGTATTCGCATGATCGATGCGCGCAACAAGGCCATGCTGGTGGTCACTACCGGGCTCAACATCACGGCTATCAACGCTCCGGAGAAGATGGCGGAGATAGGAACCAGCCTTGCCGTCGATCTTTCATCGGAATATTTGCGCAACAATTATCCCAAGCTGTTCGATAGCTCAGTCACGGTAGAGTTGCCCAAACTGGGTCTGAATTCCGTCGCCGAGATGCGTGAATTCAACAAGACCATGTCGATGAATGACAAGGAGATTGAAAAACGTATCTTCGATGAGGATCCCAAATTTGCCGAGTATATCGAGAACCGCGGCTGGTTGAAAAAGACGCTTTCCGGTGACAAACTCAGCGATGAGCTGATCTCGTTAAAACGCGCGGAATTTATGGTCAAGGATGGCACCAGGGCAGAACAGGCACTGAAAGCGCTCAAGCAGGAATTGCTCAATAAGCAGCACGACCTGCTGCAGGCGATCGCAGGACTGGAACATGAGATCAGGCGTCTGGATGATGCAATCCATTCGTGGAAGAGGCAGTTGGAGATGCAGGGCGTGCTCAAGTCGGCAAATGAATGGAGCAAGGAGCCAGACCCGGTCACTTTTTCTGCCGATCCGGACTATGATTTTGGTACGGCGTCATCAAAGATGAAAGATGCATGGCAAAAACTTGCAGGGGGTCAATATTCCTGCCGCAGTTACCACAATGCCATGTGGGATGCCACCAAAGGCGCGCAAACCCAGCTGAACAAACAGGTGAACGCAATCTATGCGGCGCTCAAGAGTTGCGGCTACACAGAAGCTTGCTGGGCGCGCGCCTCGGCTGCTGCTGCGAGCGTCTATCGCGCCTACGAAAGCCAGGTACAAGGCACTGCCAAACAACAGCGTGAGGAGGCGAAAGCGCTGGCCGATGGCCCTATCCACAGCTTTGGACAAAAGCTGAACAAGTGGGACCAGAACGAAGTCGACATGATAATCTGGGGTGAAGACCATGCCGTAAAGATGAAAGGGCAGCATGGCGACTGGCTGGGGATGGCCATCTGGCAGTATGCTCTGGCTGACTATGCAGTCAGTTCCGTGTCCAGTCGCTTCTATCCCATGTCTCTGAAACGTCTGGCGCAATCGGAAAAAATTCTTCAGGAATGGCAAGACGATGCCAAAAGCCTGAAGGAATATTTCCAGAAACGTGCCAATTCCGCGCAGAACTCCGCTGCCATGGTGGGTGCCCTAGCATCAACAACCACCGAGATGGCAGGCGCGTTGCAACCGAATATCGAGCTATGGGACTGCTTCCGCTCCGAAGGTTCATATGGCTACGATCCTGCTATGGTCAGTTTCGAAAATGTTCGTTATCAGTACGATCGTCTCTCTCACTTTGAGGCAGCCTTCACCGGAGTATCACGCAACGGCGAAGAGGCAGGGGCGCAGCTCATTGAGCGAGCCAGCAAAAATGTCGAATTGACCAACAAGGTAGTTGAGGCGCTGCGTAGTGCGGTTTCAGTCAAAGGGGTGGCTGACAGACTGGTAGCGTCGGCTAAAGAACTGCGTGCTGCACAAGAGGGTAATTTGGATGTTTCGGGTGGCCAGATTTACACCATTCTAAGTCACTATGACATCAGCGAATCCGGCCTGAAGGCACTGAGCGAGCGTATCGATGGGCTCTCAGACCCTGTAGCGCTTGAAAAGGAAGCCTTGGCCGAGGCGATGCGCTTACCCGGCGCGCCTTACAAAAACCGGGTTTTGAACAAGGAAGGGATAGAGTCGGTCAAGGCGACTGTGATCAGACAACTGGCAAGCATAGACAGCGCACGAGATCGTTATGCCAAAGCACACAGGGATACTCTGCAGGCCGAGTCCAGCCTGGATGCAGCCTTGCGCGACATGCGGGACAAACTTGAACCCATCTTCCCCGAGGAGGTCCCCTATTTTCTGAAGGAAGCGGTACTGCGTGAGTACCGTGAACCTGATGATTATCTGGCACTCGTGCTCAGAGACAGGATCGGCCCGGCGAATGAGCTGCCGGACAGCGGACTGGGAAGCGGCCCGTTGATTGAACGATATGCGACACTGGCCGCCCGATATCATGCGCTGGTTGACCCCATGATGCCTGTAGCACGTGCCAACCGCTATGCCCCGGAGATGGAGGAAATGCTGAAAAAACTTCAGGCAGATGCTGGCCGTCTTGGCGGTCTGGATAATGCTGCATTTTCCCGCGAATCCAACCGTTATTCGAACGAGGCCTATCGTCTGATCACTCAGGCAGGCAATGAGGGGAGAGTCGAACCCAAGAGCAGGATAAACGTGGCCTACGGTGCCCTCATCAACAAGCTGTCGGCGATTGCTTTCGAATATTACCAGCGTCAGCGCCTGAGTCGGGCACAATCCAGCCTGCAGAGCGCCATCGACAGCATCAACCGCTTTCTCGGCAATCCGGATGCTATGGGCGGGTGGCAAGCCGCGCAAAGCTGGATGGACAGTATCCCTGCCACCAAGGGCGCCGTGGATACTTCAGTCCGTGGTCATTCCGCCATCGTGCCGCTTCTGGCGCAACTGGACGGCCTGATGGAAAGGCTTAAAATTGCCGCGGCCAATGTGGATAGCGGCACGTTGCAGCGTGACACTCAGGCCATCCGGTCGATGTATGCGGACTTTGCCAGCGCCTATCAGAACAGGAATATGCCGGGGCTGATTCATTTTCTGTCCAGCGACTGGCAGGCTGCAGATGGCAGCAATGTCTACGATCTTGAGACAACGCTGGGTAACAGTTTTCGGGTGTTTGACAGCATCGTGTTCAAGATCAGCGGAATGAGCATTCAGCGTACGGGTAATTTCTATCAGGTTAGTTATCAGGCGGCACTGACAGGGCGCATCAGTCGCATGCAGAAATCACACGAGGAAACGTCCAATGTCGTGGATACTGTAGTCATAACACCTGACGGGCCGCGTATCCAGAAGACTACGGCGATGCTGCATTGAGTATTGTCCAAAATGAGGGTTGAAAAATGAATAGCCGCCGCCGATTTTTGATTGTTGCTGTCGTTATGTTGCTGGCAGGTTGTGCCGGTTTGCATTCTGCTCCTGTAGACCCCGCACGCGCTGAGGTCGACCGTCTGTTTGGTCGTTTGCAACAAGATTTGCGCTCTGATAATTGGACGCGTATCGGATGGGCCTTTTCGCCAGGTGCGCGCGACATATCTTCAGCTCGAAACAGTCGCGAAGAGCGTTGGGTTGATTTTCAAACCGTAGATGTATCTCTGATGCCAGGGCGTATTCTGGAGCGCGATGGCCTGATGAATGTCCAGGTTCGTTGGAATCGTCTGGTAAGAAACCGAAACGGTCAATTCATCAAAAGTGCTGGTACGGCGGAAGTAATCTTGGAGAAGTTCCGGAATGAGTACCGCATCCGGCAGATATTGGGTGATAGTTTCCTTTGAGCTGATTTCAAATTTTCAAAAGCCTCGGCTTGATCGCGCAACGATAAATTACAAAAATCTATCCAGCAGTCTGCGGCTATGGGGATCCAGTTGCTCCATGTCGCGTACCATGAACGAAACGCCATGGCTGTCGGTGATGAGCAGGGCTGCGGGGGGGAGGCGGCGGATGTGATCCTCGGCTTTGAGTTGCAGTTCGGTTTCGCCGCGATCTGTCGTTATTTGCCAGATGCTGGGTGTGGCGAAGCTGGATACGTGGTTGATGCGCCGGATTTCTGGCATGAACTCACGGCTGCTCAGTGCTTCTTCGAGCAGCGTGCGAATTTCTACAGATACATACGCCAGGTTTGCTATCCACGCCAGTTCATGGCCGTCCCTGCCGGTCAGTGAGATGCCTTCTTCAGGTGCGGAGAACGGAAAGGCGCGCACCGGAACGACGTCATGATGGATATCGCCCTGGCAGGATGTGAGCTGTAGTCGTCCGGCTGCGTTGCGCAGTAAAGTGAAGTCGCTCATGTGCTTACCTTGTGATCAAGCTGGATGGGGCTGTCTGCATCGTCCATATCTGTGTCTACGTTGCGTGCCTGAGCCTGATAAAGGCGGTAATACGCGCCTGCACTCGCCATCAGTTCGTCGTGACTGCCGATCTCGACGATCTCGCCCTTGTCCATGACTACCAGACGGCTGGCCTTGTGCAGCGTGGACAGGCGGTGGGCGATAGCGATGGTGGTGCGGCCCTGCACCAGATTGTCCAGTGCCTTCTGGATTTCCTTTTCAGTCTCGGTATCGACCGAGGCGGTAGCTTCGTCGAGTATCAGGATGCGCGGGTCTATCAGCAGCGCGCGTGCGATGGAGATGCGCTGACGTTCACCGCCAGACAGACCCTGCCCGCGTTCACCGACCAGCGAATCATAGCCGTGCGGCAGGCGCAGAATGAATTCATGCGCATGGGCGGCGCGGGCGGCAGCGACGATTTCGGTGCGCGTCGCAGCAGGTTTGCCGTAGGCGATATTCTCCGCGATGCTGCCGAAGAACAGGAATGGCTCCTGTAATACCAGGCCGATATGGCGGCGATAGTCGGCAACGGGCAGGGAACGGATATTGACGCCATCCACGCTGATCGCACCCTCGCTGACATCGTAGAAACGACACATCAGGTTAACCAGTGTGCTCTTG
>JAURZN010000092.1 GCA_030653355.1 Gallionella sp.
GCCGGGTCTGGTAACCGACGGTCGCGATATGGCATCGGTGGTATTCCCTGATGCACTGCATAAGGTTTTTTTGACCGCCAGTGCCGAGGCGCGTGCAGAACGTCGTTATAAGCAGTTGAAAGAAAAAGGGATGGATGCTAATATCGCAAACCTTTTGCAGGATATCAGGGCGCGCGATGAACGCGATACGCAGCGTAGCGCCGCTCCCTTGCAACAGTCGCCGGATGCAAGTTTGCTGGATACCACCGCTCTGAACATCGAGCAGGCGGTTGAATCAGTACTGACAGGCTACCGGACGAAATGCTTGGCCCCATAAGACTCTCCGTTTTGTGGGTTTTTAACTAACCTCTGTGTAAACAGAAAATCTTTAGGTGTATTCGATGAACGCAACTGCTGACGCTGTATTAAACCCCGATAGTTTCGCCGCAATGTTTGAAGAAAGTTTGACGCGCAAAGAAATGCGTGCAGGCGAACTGATTACCGCACAAGTTGTGCGTATTGACCACAATGTAGTGGTCGTGAATGCCGGACTCAAGTCCGAAAGCTGGATTCCTGTTGAGGAATTCCTGAACGACAAGGGCGAAATGGAAGTGGCTGCCGGTGATTTCGTCACCGTTGCAATCGAATCGCTGGAAAACGGCTACGGTGAGACTAAGCTGTCTCGCGAAAAAGCCAAGCGTCTGGCTGCATGGCACGATCTGGAATTGGCCATGGAAGAAGGCAAAATCGTCGAAGGTTTCGTCAGCGGTAAGGTTAAGGGCGGTTTGACTGCCATGGTTAACGGTATCCGCGCATTCCTGCCGGGTTCACTGGTTGACATCCGTCCGGTTAAGGATACGACACCGTACGAAAACAAGACCATGGAATTCAAGGTTATCAAGCTGGACCGTCGCCGCAACAACGTGGTTGTTTCCCGCCGCGCTGTGCTGGAAGAAACGATGGGCGCTGACCGTGAATCCGTGATGGAAAACCTGAAAGAAGGCGCAATCGTTAAGGGCGTAGTCAAGAACATCACCGACTACGGCGCGTTCGTTGATCTGGGCGGTATTGACGGCCTGTTGCACATCACCGATCTGGCATGGCGTCGTGTGAAGCATCCATCCGAAGTGTTGACCGTTGGCGACGAAATCGAAGCGAAGATCCTGAAATTTGACCAAGAGAAGAATCGTGTTTCTCTGGGTATCAAGCAAATGGGCGACGATCCATGGAATGGTCTGGCACGTCGTTACCCGCAAGGTACACGTCTGTTCGGCAAGGTCACTAACCTGACCGACTACGGTTCATTCGTTGAAATCGAACAAGGTATCGAAGGTCTGGTACATGTTTCCGAAATGGACTGGACCAACAAGAACGTACATCCTTCAAAAGTTGTGCAGGTAGGTGACGAAGTTGAAGTCATGATCCTGGAAATCGACGAACAGCGTCGCCGTATCTCCTTGGGTATGAAACAGTGCCACTCCAATCCTTGGGATGATTTCGCGATCAACCACAAGAAGGGTGACAAAGTTAAGGGTCAAATCAAGTCTATCACTGACTTTGGTGTGTTTATCGGTCTGGATGGCGACATCGACGGTCTGGTGCATCTGTCTGATTTGTCATGGTCACAGCCTGGCGAAGAAATGGTACGCAACTTCAAGAAGGGTGATGAAGTTGAGGCTGTTGTTCTGGCTATCGACGTGGAGCGTGAGCGCATTTCACTGGGTATCAAGCAACTGGAAGGTGATCCTTTCGGTGGTTTTGCTTCCAGCAATGAAAAAGGTGCCATCGTGAACGGTACGGTGAAATCAGTTGATGCCAAGGGCGCGATCGTAACTCTGGACGGTGACGTTGAGGCTTATCTGAAAGCATCTGAAGTGTCGGTTGATCGTGTTGAAGATCTGCGCACTCATATGAAAGAGGGCGATACGATCAAGGCTATGATCATCACGGTAGATCGCAAAAATCGCGGCATCAATCTGTCTATTAAGGCGCTGAGCAAGGCTGAAGATTCTGCTGCAATGCAGAAATTGGCTTCTGACAGCAGCACCAGTGCGGGTACAACTAATCTGGGCGCGTTGCTTAAGGCCAAGTTGAACGGCAGCAAGACTGAAGCTTAAGCTCGGGAGAGATTGCATGACTCGTTCTGATTTGATTGCCCGGCTGGCAGAGTTGCATCCGCAGCTGTTGGCGAAGGATGCTGAGCTTGCCGTTAAGGTGATTCTGGATGCCTTGTCTTCTACGCTGTCGCGTGGGGGGCGTGTCGAGATTCGCGGTTTCGGTAGTTTTGGCTTGAATTACCGTCCACCACGTCAGGGGCGTAATCCCAAGACGGGTGATAAGGTGAAGGTTCCAGCGAAATACGTGCCACATTTCAAGGCAGGTAAGGATCTCAGAGAGCGGGTCGGCAACGAATTGTCTTGATAGTTGAGGTGTTTTAAAAGGGCGGTTATATTGAAAGATATCGCAGCCTTTTTTTTATTGTGCTATCTTCGTAGCGAAATTTTTGAGGGATATCTGTATGCGTTACATCAGTTGGCTTTTCCAGATGTTTATTTTTATTACGCTGCTCGGCTTTGCGCTTAAAAACGGGCAACCCGTCACCCTCCATTATTTTTTTGGCTATGAATGGCAGTCAACCCTGGTCATTGTGTCACTGTTGTTTTTTGCCGTCGGCGCAGGTTTGGGTATCTTGGCTACACTGGGTATCTGGTTCCGTCAACGTCGCGAAATTTCCCGTCTGAAGCGCGAGATCAGCGATATCAGGAAATTGTCCGCCAATAGTGAAGTCGCTGAAACGGCTGTTTAGTGTGCCGGGTCATGAATGTGACTTGCGAAGCCGATCTTAGCTTTATAATCCCACCTTTTAGCCGGTAGCGTGTTGCGTACAGGGTTTGCCAGTTCGCCGTCGTGCTGCTGGCTTTGTTAGTATTTCCTTACTGTGTGAGTGTTTAATGGAATTTGAGCCGTGGATGTTGCTTGTTTTTCCACTATTTTTTGGTATGGGATGGTGGGCCGCTCGTCTAGATATTAAAAATTTACTCTCTGAGTCCACTGCATTGCCGGAGTCGTATTTTCAGGGTTTGAATTTTTTGCTCAACGAGCAACAGGATAAAGCCATCGAGGCCTTTATCGAAGTCGTAAAAATTGATCCGCACACGGTCGAATTGCACTTTGCGCTGGGCAGTTTATTCCGCCGTCGCGGCGAGGTGGATCGCGCCTTGCGTATGCATCACAATCTGGTAGACAGAGCCGATCTGGATGACGATAAACGACAGCAGGCTATCTTTGAACTGGCGCAGGACTATTTGAAGGCCGGTATTCTGGATCGAGCCGAACGCCTGTTTCGTGAACTGGAAAAATCTGCTTACGCCAAGCCTGCCCTGGCATTCCTGCTTGAATTGTTTCAGAAGGAACGCGACTGGCTGAAGGCGATTGCTGTAGCGCAACAACTGTCTGACGAGACTGGTCAGT
>JAURZN010000105.1 GCA_030653355.1 Gallionella sp.
CGGTCAGCTGGATATGCGGCAGCGGCGGGGTGGCGGTGCTGGCACATCCCGGTCGCTATATGGTCGGGCGACACAGCATGGGGAAAAAAACCATGCACGAGTTGCTCACCGAATTCGTTGAGCTGGGCGGGCAGGCTCTGGAGGTCGTCACGGGCAGCCATACGCCCGAGCAATATGCCGAGTTTTCGCGCTATGCCGACGAATTTAAACTGTTATCTTCGTGCGGTTCAGACTTTCACGGGCCGGGCGAAAGCTACCGCGATCTGGGCCGTTTGCCCGATCTTCCGTTAATCTGTCGTCCTGTCTGGCAGGCGTTGCAGTAATTTAGAGTTCATTCCATGTCCCAATTTTTTACTATTTATCCCGACAACATCAATCTGCGCCTGATTCGTCAGGCGGTGTCCATTCTGAAGGACGGCGGTATCGTGGTGTATCCCACCGATTCCTGTTACGCGCTGGGTTGCCATCTGGACGACAAAAATGCGCTGACGCGCATCCGTCAGATACGCCAGCTCGATGAGCAGCATCACCTCACCCTGATGTGTCGGGACTTGTCCGAGATTTCAAACTATGCGCGGGTGGATAACAGTAAATTTCGTTTGCTCAAGGCCAATACGCCAGGTAGCTATACCTTCATACTCGAAGCCACTCGCGAAGTGCCCAAACGTTTGCAGCACCCCAAGCGCAGCACCATAGGCATACGCGTACCCGATCATCCGGTGGCGCTGGCCTTGCTGGAAGAGCTGGGTGAACCTATGGCCAGCTCCACGCTGATTTTGCCCGATGCCGTATGGCCGCTGAATGACGCCGAACTGATCCGTGAATTGCTGGAAAAGAAGGTCGAAGCCGTGATAGACGGCGGGGCGACGGGCGTTGATTTCACGACCGTGATTGATCTGACTGGTGATACGCCCGTGTTGATCAGGCAAGGCAAGGGCGATATTTCGTCCTTCGGAATTGAGGGATGATGCAAGTAGACCAGCTGATTCAAACTATTGCCATCGCGACTCTTCCGATTCTGTTCGCCATCACACTGCACGAGGCCGCGCACGGTTATGTGGCGCGCCATTTCGGTGATAACACCGCCTATCTGCAGGGGCGCATCAGCCTGAACCCGCTGCGCCATATCGATCCGGTCGGAACCATTCTGCTGCCACTGCTGACGCTGGTGCTGGGTGGTGTGCTATTCGGCTGGGCGAAACCGGTGCCGGTCAATTTTTCAGCGCTGCATAATCCGAAAAAAGACATGTTGTGGGTGGCGATTGCCGGGCCGGCCTCAAATCTGCTGATGGCGCTGGGCTGGGCTTTGCTGTTCAAGTTATCATCCGCTTCGCCCGATAGTTATTTTGCCGAACCGCTGATGGGCATGGCGGCTATCGGCATCAAGATTAACATCGTACTGCTGGTGCTGAATCTGTTGCCTTTGCCGCCGCTGGACGGTGGAAGAGTGGCTGTCAGCCTGTTGCCGCATCGTCAGGCTTATCAGCTGAGCCGCATCGAGCCTTACGGCATGTTCATATTGATCTTTATGGCAATCACACCGATGCTGGGCTGGGTACTGTTTCCGCTGGTTAAGTTGGTAGAAAATTTTCTTTTAATTATGGTTGGAATCTGAACATGTTTGCTGATCGCGTATTATCCGGAATGCGTCCTACAGGAAGTTTGCACTTGGGACATTATCACGGAGTGTTAAAAAACTGGGTGCAGATGCAGCATGAATATGAGTGCCTGTTCTTCGTGGCCGACTGGCACGCGTTGACCACCCATTACGAATCACCGCAGATCATCGAGCAAAGCGTCTGGGATATGGTGGTGGACTGGCTGGCGGCAGGGGTCGATCCGGCTCATGCCACGCTGTTTATTCAGTCCAGAGTGCCGGAGCACGCCGAATTGCACCTGTTGTTGTCCATGATCACGCCGCTGGGCTGGCTGGAGCGCATGCCGACCTACAAGGATCAGCAGACCAAACTTGCCGATAAAGACCTGAGCACTTATGGTTTTCTGGGTTACCCGCTGTTGATGAGTGCAGACGTGCTGATCTACCGTGCCACACAAGTGCCGGTGGGTGAGGATCAGGTGCCGCATGTTGAATTTACCCGCGAGATGGCACGCCGCTTCAACCATCTTTACGGTCGCGACCCCGGCTTCGCGGAAAAGGCTGAATCGGCGATTAAAAAACTCGGCAGCAAGAAGGCCAGGCTTTATCAGGAGCTGCGCAATCGCTTTCAGGAGCAGGGCGACAGTGAGGCGCTGGAATCTGCCAAGGCTTTGCTTGACGAGCAACATAACTTGAGCCTGGGGGATAGAGAGCGTCTGTTCGGCTATCTGGAAGGCGGCGGAAAAATGATATTGTCTGAGCCGCAGGCCATGCTGACCGTGGCTTCAAAAATGCCCGGGCTGGATGGACATAAGATGTCCAAGTCCTACAACAACACCATCTCGCTGCGCGAAGATGAAGCCAGTGTTGCTAAAAAAATCCGTACCATGCCGACCGATCCGGCACGCATACGTCGCACCGATCCGGGAGACCCGGAAAAATGCCCGGTGTGGCAACTGCATCAGGTCTATTCCGGCGAGCAAACCCGACTGGGGGTGATTCAGGGCTGCAAGAGTGCCGGTATCGGCTGCATCGAATGCAAACAGCCGTTGATCGATGCCGTGCTGGAAGAGCAGCGCCCGATGCGCGAACGCGCACAACTGTATCTGGACGATCCGTCACTGGTCCGCAACATCATCGCCGATGGCAACGAAAAAGCACGCAAGCTGGCCCGGGAGACGATGCGCGATGTGAGAGAGGCAATGGGGCTGAGTTACAGTTAACCCCGAATTATCCATTGGAAACGTCATTCCCGCGTAGGCGGGAATGACACTGTTTTTAGCCTAATGGACAATTTGGGTTAAAGGTAGTCAAGTTAACTAAAATGATATACATTTGAACTATGTTTATCATTTTTTGGGGGCGCTTATGCAAGTCGCAAAATGGGGGAATTCGCTGGCGGTCAGGCTGCCTGCTGTTTTGGTGCAGGCGCTTGATTTGCACGAGGGCGAAAATATTGAGCTTCACGCCGTAGGTAGCCGAAGTTTTGAAGTTGAACGTCGGCCAGATACGAAAGAGCTGCTTTTGCGACTCCGCAAACTGAGAGGCTCGCTTCCTGCCGATTTTCACTTCGACCGTCTTGAAGCCAATAGCCGGGATTGAGCGAAATGAGTCTGTCTTTTCTCGACAGCAACATCATTCTTTACCTGTTATCGGCAGATATCGTTAAGGCGGACAAGGCGGAGGCAATCGTAGCGTGTGGCGGTGTTGTCAGTGTACAGGTGCTCAACGAGATAACCTCCGTTTGCCAACGCAAACTCAAAATGCCCTGGGGTGACATTGAAGCCGTGCTGACGGCAGTCAAGTCGGCTTGTAATGTCATTCCTCTTACGATCACAACGCACGAAACAGCAGTAAAGATTGCGCAGCGTTACGATATTTCTTTTGACGATGCCAATATTTGTGCTGCGGCCATTCTGTCAGGTGCGAAAATCCTCGTTTCCGAAGATATGCAGGATGGAATGAATATTGATGGGGTCATTATTCAAAACCCGTTTCGTTGAGAAATAAATAGTGTGTTTAATTAGCGGACACATGCTCTATTGTTACCATGCGCGTAGCGATGTGACTGAGTTATAGCCAATGGAAGTTATTCTGCAATCGGTGACTATCAAAGCCATTATCCACAACAATTGCAGCAATGAAGTGCCGCCGAAATTCGAGCGGGTCAATTAGGGGTATGAGCGAATTGATTGTGCAATCTTATGCCAGCATCCACGGCGAGCCTTTACTGACAATGCCGCAGGATCTCTATATTCCACCGGATGCGCTGGAGCTGGTGCTGGAAACCTTTCAGGGACCGCTGGATTTATTGTTGTATTTGATACGCAGGCATAATCTGGACGTGCTGGACATCCCGATGGCGGAATTGACCCGGCAATATCTGGGTTACATCGAGCTGTTGCAACAGCACAGGCTGGAACTGGCAGCGGAATATCTGCTGATGGCGGCAGTGCTGATTGAAATCAAATCGCGCCTGTTGTTGCCGGCTCCAGCCAAGGCCGGTATCGAGGAGGATGAAGATCCGCGTGCCGAGTTGATGCGTCGTTTACTGGAATACGAGCAGATCAAACTGGCTGCACAACAACTCAATGAGCTGCCACAGGCCGGACGTGATTTTGAGATCGTGCAGGTATTGATAGAGCGCACTGCGCAAGCGCGTTTACCGGAAATCAACGTCGACGATTTACGGCAGGCCTGGATGGGGCTGCTGGCGCGTGCCAAGCTCAACGCGCATCATAAAGTGCGTCGCGAACCGCTCTCGGTACGCGAGCAAATGGCGCATATTTTGCGCTGTCTGCAAGGCGGGGACTATGTCGCGTTCGATACGCTGTTCGATCTGGAAGGCGGCCTGAGCAAGCTGGTGGTTACGTTTATTGCCATGCTCGAATTAGCCAAGGAATATCTGCTGGAAATTCAGCAAAATACAACATTCGGGAGCATCTATGTCCGCAGCAGCCGAGCCATCAGTTCCGACTGAATTGCGCGCCGCCACATCACTCAAGATCATCCTTGAAACCGCGCTGTTGACCAGCGCAGAACCGTTGCCCTTGAGCGAGTTGAAAAAACTCGGCGACACGCCGCTGGATAACCGCCAGATAGGCATGCTGCTGGAAGAAATTGCACTGGACTGGCAGGGGCGCGGCGTAGAACTGACTCAGGTAGCGAGCGGCTGGCGCTTTCGTGCCAGACCACACATGCAGCCGTATCTGGACAGACTGAATCCGCAGAAGCCTCCGCGCTACTCGCGGGCCGTGCTGGAAACACTCGCGATTGTTACCTACCATCAGCCGGTTACACGAGGTGACATTGAAGAAATTCGCGGCGTCGCAGTCTCCGCGCAAATCCTCAAGACACTGGAGGCGCGCGGCTGGATAGAAGTGGTCGGTACGCGCGACACCCCTGGCAGACCCGAGTTGTTTGCCACCAGCAAACAGCTGCTGGACGACCTGAATCTGCGTGCCTTGCAGGAACTCCCGACCCTGCAACAGCTGGGCGGCTTGCTGGAACAGCAAACCGGCACGGGTAAGGCGTGAGCGCTGCGTTTGGGTATAACCCATTCAAGCAGAATGGAATTGTGACAATATTCGATTTTACTTTTTGTCATGGAAATACGCTAAACTTCAGCTCGCTTGCTATTTGCAGCCCACCCTGAGCTCGATTTTTATGTTGAAACATACACATATCACTTTTTCGTTGCTGCTGGCCTGCCAGACAGTTTATGCGGCCGGTTCTTCTAGCGAGATGGACTACTATCAGGAATTGCCTGTGGTATTGAGCGCCTCGCGATTATCGCAGCCGCTCTCCGAAGCGCCGAATGCGATGACGGTGATAGACCGCAAGATGATCGTTGCATCGGGCTTTCGGAGCATTCCTGATCTGTTCAAGCTGGTTCCGGGCATGTATGTCGGCTATTACAAGGGCAGTCAGCCTTTTGTTTCCTACCACGGCTCGCCGGATCAGTATGCGCGGCGCATGCAGGTGATGATAGACGGGCGTAGCATATATATGCCGCCGATGAGCATGGTGGACTGGACGACTTTACCGATCACGCTCGACGATATCGAACGCATCGAGGTGATACGCGGCCCGGCGGCGGCATCGCATGGCGCAAATTCGACCCAGGGTGTGATCAGCATTATCACCCGTGAGGCCGGTGAGATGGGCGGCACACAACTGTCGGTCACGCGCGGCGGCAAGGGTGTCAATGATGTGTCTGCGCGCTTCGGCAAGCGCGGTGAAACGCTTGATTACCGCATGACACTGGCCTATACGGCTGATAACGGGTTCGACAATCTCACCGCGCCGCCCAATGATTATCCCATTACAAAATCTCAGGCGCTGGATTTGCTATATAACAGCCACGACAGTAATCAAGCGCGTTTGTTTAATTACCGGGCGGACTATCATCCCAATGCAATCGACCGCTTCGATGTGCAGTTCGGTTTCAATCGTAATGTGAAAAATGTCGGCTGGAACGATAGTACGGGCAACCCGGTTCACGATTTGTTTGCCACTGCCGGTTTTCTGCAACTGGGATGGGTGCGCGTGTTTGAGAATGATTCAGAGCTGAAAGTGGGCTATTACCACATACGCCATGACCAGCATGAAACCTTTCTGACGACTTTGTTGCCGCAGTTTATTGCTCAGTCGGTCAAGGTTGACCGCGATGAGATTGAGGTGCAGCATACGCTGCCGTTCTCGGCATCCAATCGTCTGGTTTATGGCGCAGCCTACCGGCAGGACCGGACTGACAGTCAATATAGCAGTCTCGCGCCCATTGCACCCGCCTATGTGTCTTCATTGAGTACGGCAGAGTGGCGCTTGTTTGCCCATGACGAATGGCGCATCACGCCACGTTTGCTGCTCAATAGCGGCGGCATGCTGGAACGGGATGGCTTCGGAAATAACAGGCTGTCTCCGCGCGTCGCGTTGAATTTTCACGCGACAGCGCAGCAGACCTTCAGGACGGGCATATCGGCGGCATATCGGACGCCTTCGCTGATGGAAAGAAATTTCCCCGCCCTTCAACCCGGCGAGTTGTTCGTTGTTAATGCCACCACGAGATCGCCGGGGTTCAGGCCGGAAAGACTGATATCGCGTGAAATCGGCTATCTCGGTGAGTTTCATGACTGGAACACTACGCTGGATCTGCGACTGTTCAGCGATCTGCTCAGCGACGGCGGATTTCAGAACACCGCAACAACCTATACCAACGGGATGTCGGCCGAGTATCGTGGCCTGGAAGCGACCCTGAAACATTCATTCAATGAAAATAGCGAACTGACGGTCAATGTCGCCCGTGAGTCGGCCAGCAGCAATGCGGCCGCATTGGCCGCCGCCGGTTTCCGGGCATTTCGCTCCGCCTGTCCGGGGAACAATGACACCGTGGCTTGCAGTACCCCGAGAAATAACGCCAGTGCACTTTATTCCCGGCGTTTTTCTGGCGATATGTCTTTTAGTGCCGCCTGGTATTATCAGGATGCCATGCAGCCGCTTGATCGCGGCGTGATTGATTATCAGCCGATACAGCGCCGCATGGATGCGCGCATCGCCAAAACCTTCAATCAGGGTGGCGGGACTAAGGTGGATGTGGCGCTGGTGCTGCAAAACCTGTTTGATGCCAAGTACACCGACTATGTTGCCAACAATGTCTTCAACCGGCGTGGCTATGTCACGCTGACGCTTGACTGGTGAAATGAGCCCGGCTAACAAAATCGTCCGGCAGTTGTTGCAGTCCATACTGCTGTTGGGCTGCTTGGTTCCGGTCGGATACGCCGCCGACGGTTTGAATGTGCTACTGGTGTTAAGCGATAGCAATGCCCTGTATCAAAACTTTGCAAACACCTACAGGCAGAGTTTGCCTGTAGGTGTTCAGTTACATAGTCTGCAACGCGCCGAGGACTTTAACGGGCAACACGCGGATCTGGTCGTGACTGTCGGGGTAAAAGCCGCAGAGCGGGTGGCGATGAATACAACCCAACCCATGCTGGCGGTGATGATCCCGAGCCACAGCTATGCGGGCCTGCTGGCGCAGCGGCCCGGAAACAAGCTGACTTCAGCTATCTTTCTTGATCAACCCTGGCACAGACAGGTGAGTTTTTTGCGTGCCGTCCTGCCTGAACGCCGCAAGATCGGTGTGTTGTACTCTACGGATACCCGGCTGGAGATAGCGGCATTACGCAGTGAACTGAGCGATCATGGATTTACGTTGATAGGCAGCGCGCTGGGCAGTGATGATGATCTGTTTACACGGCTGGAATCGGTGCTGACGGCCAGCGATGTGTTGCTTGCCGTGCCGGACAGCGCCATTTACAGCAGCAACAATATCCGCAATATTCTGCTTTCCAGTTACCGGCGCAGTATCCCGCTGGTCGGGTTTTCTCAGTCCTATGTCAGGGCCGGGGCATTGTGCGCAATCTTTTCCACACCCGAGCAACTGGCTGCGCAGGCCAGTCGCGCAACGGTCTCGTTCTCACAGACACGAAAATTGCCCGATGCGCAATATCCCGTATTCTATGAAATCGCCGTCAATCACGAGGTAGCCAGAACGCTGGGTTTGAGTATCAAACCAGCCGAATCGCTACGCTTGCAGCTCGAAAAGTCACCGGAAAACATGCGATGAACAGCAAGATATACGGTATTCGCATGCATGTTGCCTTGCTCACTTTGCTGCCTTTACTGGCCTCGGTGATCAGTCTGGAAGCTTTTTTTCTTCATGACCGTTTTACCGATCTGGACCGCGACCTGATCACCAGGGGGCAATTGATAGCCCGGCAACTGACGGCCAGCAGTGAATATGGCGTGTTTTCAAACAACCGCTTGTTTTTGAAGGATATTGCCAATAACGCCTTGCAGCAACCCGATGTAAGAGCTGTCGTGGTGCTGAATTCAACCCCGGAAATTTTGCTGGCATCCGGTGAGATGCCGAGCGCGTTTGAAAATGTAAGCGGCACACTGTATGCGGATGAATTGCTGGCGGTAGTCAACCGTAAACAGGCGGTATTCGATAACGGGAAAACCGTATTGCTGTATCAGCCTATTCTGTCTGCGCAGGTTGCCCTTGATGAACTTGATGCCAGCCCCGTAGTGCAGCAGACAGGTGCGGTGGTTGTGGAGATGAGCTGGGAGCAGACCCACAGGCTGAAATCGAGATTGTTGTGGTACAGCATACTGATAACGGCAGCGTTTTTGCTGGTCACGCTGTATCTGGTGCATCTGGCCAGCCGTCGCATCATTGAACCTGTCAGAGAGTTGAGTAATGCGATACGCGCCATCGGTGGCGGAGATCTGGACAGGCGCGTGAAATTGCCGAGTTGCATTGCCGAACTGTGCACTTTAACCAACGGCATCAATCAAATGACAGCGGATTTACAGCGTGAGCGGGCTATTTTGCGGCACCGCATCGCGCAGGCAACCGAGCAATTACGCAATCTGGCTTTCTACGATACCTTGACGCTGTTGCCCAATCGTCGCCTGTTGAACGACAGGCTTACCCAGGCATTGGCCACCAGTGCGCGTAACGGGAATTACGGTGCGGTGATGTTTATGGATCTGGATAATTTCAAACCGATCAATGATCAGTTCGGGCATGCCGTGGGCGATACCCTGCTGATCGAAGTCGCGCGCCGCATCAGCAGTTGCCTGCGTGAAATGGATACCGTTGCGCGCTTCGGCGGAGACGAATTTGTGGTAATGCTGGGTGATCTGGATGCCGATCGTGCCCTGTCCGTGAAACTGGCACAAAAAGTCGCAGAAAAGATACGCGTATCATTGTCGGAAACGTATTATTTGAGTTTTCAGGATGAAGAAAAGGCGGAAAAAAAAGTTGAACACCACTGTACCGCAAGCATCGGTGTGGCGCTGTTCCTAAACCATGAAGCCAGTCAGGATGACAGGTAATCCCCCCTGAAATTAGTTGCGATTAGAAGTAGAATTTTCTCACTTGGAAATAGAGGAATTTTTACATGAAGTTATCACGCTTTTCAGATAGCCAGATCATCGCAATTCTTAAGCAGGCCGAGGGCGGCAGCCCCG
>JAURZN010000115.1 GCA_030653355.1 Gallionella sp.
GATAAGTTCTGCCAGTGCCTCCAGCGCCAGCTTGCCGCCCATGTGCGCAATCATCACGCCCACCACGGCCGCCGCCACCAGATCCAGAAAAGTATAACCCAGCAAATTCCCGCCTATACCCACCACTACCACCAGCGACGATGCCGCATCGGAACGTGCGTGCCACGCGTTGGCCACTAGCATCTGCGAGCGCACCCGCTTGGCCACCGCCAGCATGTAACGGAACAGGCCTTCCTTGGCGATCAGGGCAAAAGCGGCAATACCGAGCGCGATCGGGTTAACCACCTGCAACGCCTCCGGGTGCTGCAGGCGCATCGCGGCCGCCACCAGCAACCCCACCCCCAGCACAGCCAGAAAAATGCCCAGTATCATGGTGGCGGCGGTTTCCACCCTTGCATGACCGTAGGGATGATTGGCATCGGCGTGACGATTTCCATGCCGATTGGCATACAGCACCAGCACATCGGATAATAAATCTGACAGTGAATGCAGCCCGTCGGCCATCAGCGCTTGTGAATGCGAAAAGAATCCCCCCACGATCTGAAAGAAGGTTAACAACACATTGATAACGATACTCACCCAGGTGCTTTTTTGCGCAGCGGCAAAGCGCTCGGGGTCTGTCGGCTCAAAAATCTCTTTGTCCGTGTGAGTAGGGTGTGTGTGATTTTTCATGTCGATTACGCTAGTATGTAGCCGTGCCGCGCAGCATAGCGCAGGCACATTCAAAGAATACCCGCAATATTACAGGAAGAAACATCATGGGAAAAATTACCGCCATTCTGCAATCCGCTCAACAACGCGCCAAAGAATTAAATCTGCCCTACGAGGGCGCACTATTCCCGGATGAAGCGCACGAAATATTGCAGTCCGCACCCGGCGCAAAACTGGTGGATGTGCGTTGTCGTGCCGAACTCGACTGGGTTGGGCGCATCCCCGATGCGGTCGAGATTGAATGGGCCTCTTATCCCGGCATGACACCCAATCCGAACTTTATTGCCGCGCTGGAACAGCAAGTGGACAAGGAAGCACTGGTGCTGTTCATTTGTCGCAGCGGCGCGCGCTCCAACTTCGCCGCCATTGCGGCCACTCAGGCGGGTTACCGCGATAGCTACAATGTGCTGGTGGGCTTCGAAGGGGAAAAAGATACCCAGGGGCATCGCAACTCTTCAGGCGGCTGGCGGGTTGAAGGCCTGCCCTGGTCACAAGGCTAATCACGATAATCAATAATTAACGGGGCATGGTCGGAAAAGCGTTCTGCCTTGTAGATGCTGGCCGCGTGTGCGCGTTGCGCGATAACAGGCGTGGCGATTTGATAATCGATGCGCCAGCCTACGTCTTTCGCCCATGCCTGACCGCGATTTGACCACCAGGTATAGGCTTCCAGCTCCGGGTGCACATGGCGAAACACATCGACGAAGCCGACTTCGTCGAACAATTGAGTCAGCCAGGCGCGTTCTTCAGGCAGGAAGCCGGAATTCTTTTTGTTACCGCGCCAGTTTTTCAGGTCGATTTCTTTATGCGCGATGTTCCAGTCGCCGCAGACTACTACTTCGCGCCCGCTGGCACGCAACTCGCGCAGATGCGGTAAAAACGCCGCCATGAAGTCAAACTTGACGGATTGCCGTTCCTCGCCGCTGGAGCCGGATGGCAAATACAGCGAAACCACGCTGTAATCGGCGAAGTCTGCGCAGATATAGCGCCCTTCCGCATCAAACGCCTCAATGCCTAGCCCGACTATCAGGTTTTGCGGTTTTTCACGGCAATAGACGCCTACGCCGCTGTAGCCCTTCTTCTCGGCATAATGGAAATAACCGTGATAACCGTGTGGCGCCAGCATTTGTTCCGTCATGTCAGCCGCCTGCGCCTTGAGTTCCTGCAGGCAAATTACATCGGCATTCTGGAGAGACAGCCAGTCGAAAAAACCTTTGCTGGTGGCGGAACGAATTCCATTCAAATTGATAGAGATGATACGCATGAAATTTCCAATGTGAGAGGGCGCGCGATTATAATGTTTCTCACTGCTATATCCCACCCGGGCAATCACCATGTTTAATTTCAGACAAGATTTCATCCGTTTCGCCGTTCAAAAACAGGTACTCCGTTTCGGCGAGTTTCAAACCAAGGCAGGGCGCTTATCGCCGTATTTTTTCAATGCAGGTCTGTTCAATGACGGCGACTCAATGCGCAATCTGTCACAATTCTATGCTCAGGCCATTCTGGCGTCCGGTATCCAGTTTGATATGCTGTTCGGCCCCGCCTACAAAGGCATACCGCTGGCAGCGGTCACCGCGATTGCGTTAGCCGAACAAGGGCGCAATGTCCCCTATTGTTACAATCGCAAGGAAGCCAAGGATCACGGCGAGGGCGGGACTACGGTAGGCGCCAGGCTGCAAGGACGCGTGTTGATTATCGACGATGTCATTTCCGCCGGCACATCGGTACGCGAATCCATCGACCTGATACGTGCCGAAGGTGCGGAGCCCTGCGCCGTCGTCATCGCGCTGGATCGCATGGAACGCGGGCAGGGCGCCTTGTCCGCCGTACAGGAAGTCAGCCTGAACTATAATATTCCGGTCGTGGCGATTGCTACGCTGAATGACCTGCTGGGCTTCTTGCAAGGCACGCCGGAAATGGTTGAAAATCTGGCCGCAGTACAAACCTATCGCGATCTTTTTGGAGTGAAAAATGACCAAGTCTAAATTGCTGATCGCCCTGCTTACCGGCGCAACTTTCTGTTCGCCTGTTTCGGCAAAAATGTACAAATGGGTGGACGATCAGGGTACAACGCACTATGGTCAGACCCTCCCGCCTGAATATGCCGGCAAGGATCGCCAGATATTAAACAAATCCGGAGTCATCATTAAAACTCAGGAAGTTCTGACACCGGAAGAACGGCGCGCCAAAGAGTCGGAAGTCAATAAGATACGCACGGATGAGGAAGAGACAAGGGATAGAAGGCGCTACGACAAATCCCTGACCGACACCTACAGCAGCGTAGATGAAATTGAATTATCTCGCTCCCGCAATCTCCAGCAGGTCGATGCCCGCATCAACAGCATCAATTCACAACTCAAGATAGCCAACAACAACTTGCTGGGTTTCCAGCGGGATGTGGGCAATTTGAATAAATCCGGCGGCAATATCCCCGCCTCTTTACGGGATGATCTAAAGGAAGCACAGGAGCGCGTGCAACATCTACAACAGGACCTGGACAAATACAAGGCTGAGAAACAGGCTGTACAAGCGCGTTACGATGCAGATAAAGCGCGTTACAAGGAACTGACCGGGAAATAGTTACAACGGTTCGAACTGAAGAGTCTGTGCGTTATAACCTAGCAACTGACCCTGATTGATATCGAGATACCAGCCATGCAGCCTGAGCGTTCCCTCAGCCACACGCTGCGCGATCCACGGGAAGGTAAGCAGGTTTTCCAGTGACACCATAATGGCACGCTGCTCGCAGGCTGTCTGACGTTGTTCCGCGCTGGCCTCTGAATAATCCCGCTCCACACTGATACGCGCGGAATCAACCAGCCTCATCCAGTCATCGATAAAGGAATCGGGATTAGACGTCACCCCGGTTTGCAGCAAGTTTTGTATCCCGCCACAGTGCGCGTGACCCAACACGACGATGTGCTCTACACCCAGATTACACACGCCATACTCAAGGGCAGCGGTCGTTCCGTGATGGCCGACGCGCTTTTCATTCGGCGGAACCAAATTGGCCACATTGCGGATCACAAATAATTCACCCGGCTCGCAATCGAAGATGAGCGCGGGATCAACCCGTGAATCGCAGCAACCTACGATCAAAAATTTAGGCTTCTGACCTTCTGCGAATAAACGCAAATACTTGACATCATCGCTCGGGAAACGATTATCGCGGAAACGTAAAAATCCTTCTATCAGTGCTTGTGGCCAGCTATGGTGATTTTCTGTCATTGCAGCAGATACTTTCTGATTGTTAAGGATGCTCTCATGCCGCCATCAAACGCTCTAACGCTTCCTGATATTTATCTGCCGTCTTCTTCATGACCTGTTGTGGAATATGGGGGCCCGGTGCCTGCTTGTCCCAGCCTGATGTTTCCAGCCAGTCACGAACAATCTGTTTGTCAAAGCTCGGGGGGTTGCTCCCCACCTGATAGGCTTCGGCAGGCCAAAAACGCGATGAGTCCGGCGTCAGCGCCTCATCAATCAGATACAACTGACCATTTTCATCCACACCGAATTCAAACTTGGTATCCGCGATGATAATTCCCTTGCCGGAGGCGTAATTCGCGGCTTCAACATACAACGCTATCGCCGCATCACGAACTTCTGCCGCCCGCGCTTCGCCCAATAATTCAACCGCTTGCGCAAAGGAGATATTCTCATCGTGGTCCCCCACTGCGGCTTTGGTAGATGGGGTGAACAACGGCTGCGGCAGCTTTTCAGCTTCACGCAGACCGGATGGCAGGGTCAGGCCGCAGACCGTACCTGTTTTTTGATAGTCCTTCCAGCCGGAACCCACCAGATAACCGCGCACGATGGCCTCGATAGGCAAAGGCTTAAGTTTCCGGGTAACAAAGGAACGACCGCGCACCTGCTGTTGTTCTGCCGCACCGCTCACTACCGATTCCGGCGCAATGCCGGAGAGATGATTGGGAATAATGTGCTGCAATTTCTCGAACCAGAAATTTGACAGGGTCGTGAGCACTTCACCCTTGCCTGGAATCGGGTCAGGCAAAATGACATCAAAGGCCGACAATCGGTCGGTTTGCACGATCAGCAAATGTTGCGCATCGACTTCGTAGAGATCGCGTACCTTGCCGCGATGCAACAACGGCAAGCTGGTTAAACTGGATTCATGCAGTACGGACATGGCGTTTCCTTGTGAACAATTAATGGGCAAAATGAACCTTGCTTCCCCGGCGTCACTTCAAGTGACAGCTTAAACCAATAGCGGCAAAACAGTCTCGGCTACCTTTGCCGCTTGTTGTTTTCGATACTCGGCCAAGCGTTGCGCCAACGGCGCGTCATTCAAGGCCAGCATGGCGATGGCAAACAACCCGGCATTCGCCGCCCCGGCCTCGCCAATCGCAAACGTCGCGACGGGGATTCCCTTGGGCATTTGCACGATGGATAACAGCGAATCCATGCCCTTGAGATATTTGGACGGAATCGGCACGCCGAACACCGGCAATGTGGTCTTTCCGGCAATCACGCCGGCGAGATGCGCCGCGCCGCCCGCACCGGCGATGAAACACTGTACACCTTGCGCGCTGGCTTCCTTGATGTAATCGAACAGCAAATCAGGGGAGCGATGCGCAGAAATGACGCGCGCATCATAAGCCACGTCAAAGTCTTTCAGTTGCTGCGCAGCCTGGCTCATGATTTCCCAATCATTGCTACTGCCCATGATGATGGAAACGAGCGGTTTGGACATATTGACTTCCTCAAATCTCAGACGTAAAAATGCCCCCAAACACGGGGGCATTAAAAGGCATTACGCGCCCTTGTGGTACCCCACAACACGGTCTACTTCGTTCTTGGAGCCCATGATGACCGGCACACGCTGATGCAAACCTTCAGGTTGCAGTTCCATGATGCGTTCACGGCCGGTAGAACATACGCCGCCAGCCTGCTCAACGATAAACGACATAGGATTGGCTTCGTACATCAAACGCAGCTTGCCTGCCTTGCCGGCTTCCTTGTTGTCGAACGGATACAAGAAAATACCGCCGCGCGTCAGGATACGATGGATTTCTGCAACCATGGAAGCCACCCAACGCATGTTGAAGTTCTTCTCACGACCACCGTCCTTGCCCTTGACGCATTCCTCAATATAACGCTGTACCGGCTCTTCCCAGTAACGACGATTGGACATGTTAATCGCGAATTCCTGGGTATCAACAGGAATCTGCATGTCAGGATGGGTCAGAAAGAAGTCATCTACATCGCGATCCAGCGTGAAGCCGTTCACGCCGTTACCGGTGGTGATGACCATCATGGTGTTCGGGCCGTACAGTGCATAACCGGCGCAAACCTGCTTGGTGCCAGGCTGCATGAAATCGGCTGCTGTAGGATTAGTCACACCTTCAGGGCAACGCAGGATGGAGAAAATCGTACCGACAGAAATATTCACGTCGATGTTGGAAGATCCATCCAGCGGGTCAAAAGTAATCAGATATTTGCCGCGCGGATATTGCTTTGGAATTTCATAGATATCATCCATTTCTTCCGATGCCATCGCAGCCAGGTGACCACCCCACTCGTTGGCCTTGATGAAAACATCATTGGTGATAATGTCCAGCTTCTTTTGTGTCTCACCCTGTACGTTTTCACTGCCTGCGCTACCCAGCACACCGATCAGCGCGCCTTTGTTCACGTCATGAGCAATCTGCTTGCAGGCTGAAATGATGTCGCTCAACAGCCCGGTAAAATCGCCGCTGGCGTTAGGAATGTGGCGTTGTTCTTCAATGATGAATTGAATCAGACTTTTACTCATGTTTTCTCCTCGATTATTAAAATAAATCAGTTACTAAATTTCAGCTTCTCGATTCTACCGCTTTTCCGCCCTGTTCTGCGCGCAAAGCCGGTTTATTTGGTCAGCGAAATAAACAGTTGCGGCAGTTTCTCTGGCAATTGCGCTACTTTATCGATAATGCTGTATTGCTTGCCGAAAATATCTTTCACATATTCATCCGCCTTGGGGTCAAGATTGATGCAATAGGAATAAATACCCTTCCGATCCAGTTCATTGACCGCCTGACGGGCGTCCTCAATCAAAATACGCCCGTCCTTGCTGTCAATATCCGCAGGTTCGCCATCGGTCAGGATCAGCATCAGCTTTTTATCGGCCTGCTGCTTGTCCAGATAGTGTGCGGCATGGCGCATTGCCGCACCCATACGCGTGGAATAACTGGCTTCCATGGCGGCTAGCCTGCCCTTTACTTCATCATTCCATTGTTCACTGAAGCCCTTGATATGCATGTAGCGCACGTCATGACGCGTATTGGAATGAAATCCGGCGATAGCGAATGGGTCACCCAGCTTTTCTATTGCCCAGGCCAGCAGTGAAACCGCCTCCTGGCTGAGCTCCAGTATAGACTGGTTGCTGCCAGCCGCCATTTCATTGAGTGATTGCGACAAGTCCAGCAACACCATCACCGCAATATTGCGTCCGCTGGTCTTGTGGCTCATGTTGATGCGCGGATCAGGTGCTGAACCACCCTTGAAATCGATCAATGAGCGCAAGGCCACATCCAGATCCAGTTCGCTGCCCTCTTCCTGATAGCGGATACGAACCTTGTCCTGGGGCCTGAGCAAATCGAGCATTTTCTTCAAGCGTTTGGCCAGTGACGCATGCTT
>JAURZN010000075.1 GCA_030653355.1 Gallionella sp.
CGTCGAGTACCACTATCTCGCCCTTACGGGCTGCCTTAATCAGGCTGTCACGATCATTAGCCACCAGATCGTCCGGCTGTGTGGCGATCTTCTGCAATGCCAGTTGCAATTCGATCAGACGCTCTTCGGCCAGCGTATGTATCTGCACCCACAGGTCGGCTACCGACTTGTCGGCGAGGCGGTAGTAGATATTCTTACCCTGTCGCTCGGTCTCGACCAGATGCGCCATGCGCAACTCGCGCAAATGTGAACTGGTCAGCTTCACACTGATGGCAGTTTCGCGCGCCAGGGTTTCTACCGTTTTCTCTCCCTGACAGAGTAACTCAATCAACTCCAGTCGTTTTGAGCTGGAGAAAACCTTGCCGATTCGCGCCACCTGTTCATAGAGCATGTTTTTGATCTTGCGTGCGTCTTTCATGCCATCAATCCATCAATAATTGGTATATGCGGATAGAACTATAAATTATCTTGACATAAATTAACAGGAGGCGTTTAATCATTCTAGTTATTACTAGATTGTTAATCAGACTAAGGAGGTTGCCATGAATACCCTGTTTATCCTCAACGATGCACCCTACGGTAGCGAGCGCACCTATAACGGTTTGCGCCTGGCAGCGGCCATGACCAGGAAAGAGGAATGCAAGGTACGCGTTTTTCTGATAGGCGATGGAGCCGCATCGGCACACCGCAACCAGAGAGTGCCGTCCGGTTTTTACAACGTGGAGGTCATGATCGGCAATGTGATTCGCCATGGAGGGGAAGTCGGCATCTGCGGCACTTGCATGGATGCACGCGGCATGGGCGATAGCGATATAGCCGATGGGACGCACCGCAGCACCCTGGCTGAACTGGCTGAGTGGACTAGCTGGGCGGATAAGGTTTTAGTGTTTTAATTTCGGGGAGAGTGCGATGTTTTTCAAGCAACTGGCAACAAAAGAGTCTTCGCTGTCGTATTTTTTTGGTTGTGGCACCAAGGGCAAATCCATGGCGGTGGACGTGGTCGCAGGCGATGAGGAATGGTATATCGAGGAGGCAAAAAAGGCGAACGTCACCATCAACTACGTCATTGATACCCACGTTCATGCCGACCATTATTCCGGCGGCAGGAAACTCGCACAGATGGTCGGTGCGCCATACTGCCTGCATGAATCTGATACGGGTCTGGTGAAGTTCGAGTTTGAACCCTTGACGGACGGTCAATCGCTTAACCTGGGCAACGTCAACGTCGAGGTACTGCATACACCCGGTCATACGCCAGACAGCATCTGCCTGCTGGTAACGGATATGCGTCGAGGGGAACTGCCCTGGTTCGTGCTCACAGGCGACACCTTATTCGTCGGTTCGATTGGTCGCCCTGACCTGCTGGGGCGCGAGCGTGAAATGTCCGCGCAGCTTTATGAGAGCATCCATTCCCGGCTGCTGCATCTGTCCAATGAAGTCGAAATTTTCCCCGGACACCAGGCGGGTAGCGTATGTGGTGTAGGTCTGTCGGGCAAACCGAGTTCGACTATCGGTTTTGAGAAGCGCTGGAATCAGGCGCTGTCTATGGACAGGGCAGCCTTCATCGAGGCGCTGCTCAGCGAGATTCCTCCGCGTCCTGCCGAGATGGACAAGATGGTCGCTGCGAACATCGCAGCCTGATGATGACCGACGACAAACTGAGCGATGGCGAATTGGCTCACGGCATTCGAGCCAATCTCAACCAGTTTCTGCATCAACTGCTGCAAGTCATGCTGGTGGGATTCACTATCGGCATGATGCGCACGGTTGTTCCGGCACTTTCCGAGTCTGAATTCGGCGTCCCTAAAAACTCATTCATGCTGCTCACCGCCTTTGTGGTGGCTTTCGGCTTTGTGAAGGGCTCACTCAATTTTGTGGCGGGTCGCTTGTCCGAGCGCATTGGTCGCAAGAAGGTTTTGCTGCTGGGTTGGGCTGCCGCACTCCCCATCCCGATAATGGTTTATTTTGCGCCATCATGGGGCTGGATCGTGGCTGCCACCGTGTTGCTGGGCATCAATCAGGGCCTGACCTGGTCGATGACGCAAACCTC
>JAURZN010000133.1 GCA_030653355.1 Gallionella sp.
ACGGGGCTGCCGCCCTCGGCCTGCTTAAGAATTGCGATGATCTGGCTATCTGAAAAGCGTGATAACTTCATGTAAAAATTCCTCTATTCCCAAGTGAGAAAATTCTACTTCTAATCGCAACTAATTTCAGGGGGGATTACCCACCAAGCGAGCCTAATCAGGCCAGTTTTTCCGCAAGCTGCTGGAATACGGTTCGCCCGGACTCATCTTCTGCCACGGCAAACAGGAATAAGCAGCGGCCATCGCTGGACTTCTCCCAGCGATCACCGACCTGCTTCTTCTCGCGTGAGTCATCGTTGGTTTTATAGGGTTCGCCTTTGTACTCGACAGCCAACACACGACCATCGGTGAGTTCCGCTACAAAATCGGGATAAAAATAGTCGCTGGAAGTTGGCAGCCAGAAGGAATGCTTCTCCTGACGCTCGATGTTGCGTACCCACTGTTTGACCATCGGGTGAACATCAATAGCCTGCGCGCATTGGAACTCTTCGGCAATCTTGCCCGCGCCCGTTTTCTCGCGCAAGTCGTGAATCACCGGGTAGAAATGCTTACTGAATTCGTAGCTGCCTTGATAGCACTGCCGAGCCGGATACATGCCCGCCTGAAACTCAAAGCTGTAATACACGGAACTATCAGGAGGCGACACGGACATTTCAAACAGCCGCCCTTGGAATCCCTTCTCCATTGCCAGTTGTCGCAACCGCTCAATCTCGCGACTAACAGCTTGAGCAAGCTGGAATCGCGCCCGAACCAATGCGGTTAAAGTCAGACCACGATCATGGATCAGGTGCGTCAGCATCTTCACCAGATACGATTGCAACTGTAGCTGCGAGACATAGGGCTTGCGCACCTCCAAATCCAGCCAGCGCACAAGGTCTTGCTCAGAAACGTGACTGACGACATCGTTCAGTTTAAGTTGTTGCGCGTCAATGTGGCGATATTTGACCTGTTGACCATTCACATCAATCTCAAACGAATTGATGCTCTCGCGGATGGTGAACCCGGCAAGTTGCACGGGCTGATCGAGCAAATCCCAATCACCAATACTGGACAGTGTTTCCTTCTCCACGATTTCAAGATAACCATCCAACTGCAAACAAAGTTGCGGAATCAGTGCGAAGTTCAAGCCCAACTGTGCCGGGGCGCGTAGTGCCTGACGGACAGCGCGGTGTGCATCAAATTGCTCCTTGACGGCGATACGCGCTTTCTCTGGTAACGTCTTGCTGATAAACGCCTCTGCTTGTGCCAACGTGTCCGAATCAACATTACCTTTCAGCAGGATCGTCGCACCTTGTGTCGTGACGCGAATTTGCACCGCAGCCTTGATCTCTTCAGGCCAGTGCTGTGTATCCGGCATTTGCGGCACTTCGATATGGCAATCGGGAATAACAGGTGCGACCGGAGTGCTTCCAGCTTGTCCACCCGTCAGCGGCAAAGGTTCCTTCCCTGACCGGGACTAGGCTTCCTGATATTAGCTACTGGATTGTAGGCCAAGCCGATACGCCATTCCTGAATGGCGACTGTAAACAAGTGTCCAAGCAACGCGAGTTCAAGCCGAACCGTGTTTGGCTGCTTACCCTCTTCCAAACGGTTGTCTCGATACTCTGCAACAAGATCGGGTGTAATGGCGGCAAGTGAATATTTTCCCAGGACAGCTTTTAATTGCTTGGCCTTCGAAATTTCACCACGCTGAGTAAACGCACTCTTCGTTACTGTCACTTCTTTTAGGTAACGCTCAAGTGCAACATCGAAGGTAAGGCGTTCTGATGGCGCACGCTGAATGAACACACCGCGCACCATTTCATCTTCAGTTCGACGAGACCAATCTTCGGCGTCTTTTTTTATACGGAAATTCTTTGAAGCGGTCGGCCAACCGACCTTGCGAATAACAGCCTTCCAAGTGCCCGAAGGTGTCTTTGTGATAGTTGCCATGATGCTCCAAAAATTCGTGAATGTACCAAAACTGTACTTTATCGAGAACACACTGTCCATAAGAACATTTATTCAGGCAAGAAAAAAGCCACTAACTCGTTGAATTAGTGGCTTTTATTTTGGTGGGTCGTCACGGACTTGAACCGTGGACCAAAGGATTATGAGTCCTCTGCTCTAACCAACTGAGCTAACGACCCGTAAACTATTAACCTTCGCTATCCAGAAAGCTCTTGAGCTTCTCGGAACGTGAAGGGTGACGCAACTTGCGTAGCGCCTTGGCTTCGATCTGACGAATACGCTCACGCGTCACGTCAAATTGTTTACCCACTTCTTCCAGCGTGTGATCCGTATTCATTTCTATACCGAAACGCATGCGCAACACTTTCGCTTCGCGCTGGGTCAGACTATCCAGAATATCTGCCGTTGCTCCGCGCAAACTCTCATAAACTGCCGCATCAATCGGCACGGTGGTGTTCGAATCTTCGATAAAGTCGCCCAGGTGCGAATCATCATCATCGCCAACCGGCGTTTCCATGGAAATCGGTTCTTTGGCAATTTTCAGAATCTTATGGATTTTATCTTCCGACATTTCCATCTTAGCGGCCAGCGTCGCTGCGTCGGCTTCCTGCCCCGTTTCCTGCAGAATCTGGCGTGAGATGCGATTCATCTTGTTGATGGTTTCAATCATGTGCACCGGAATACGGATGGTGCGCGCCTGATCCGCGATGGAACGGGTGATCGCCTGACGTATCCACCAGGTCGCATAAGTCGAAAACTTGTAACCGCGACGATATTCAAATTTATCAACCGCTTTCATCAGACCGATATTGCCTTCCTGAATCAAGTCGAGGAATTGCAATCCGCGATTGGTATATTTTTTGGCAATGGAAATCACCAGACGCAAATTGGCTTCGATCATGTCGCGCTTGGCGCGGTGCGAACGTGCTTCGCCATTGGTCATGCGACGGTTAATTTCCTTCAGATCGGTAATAGGCAGGCCTACACGTTTCTGCATATTGATGAGATTTTGCTGCTTCTCGATAATCGCGTGTTGAAAGCGGACCAGCGCTTCGCTGAACGGCTTGTTGGCCTTTACTTCCTGCCCCAGCCAGTCCAGATCAATTTCGTGGCCGATAAAGCTTTTCAGGAAATGCTGACGTGGCATTTTGCTCTTGGTCACGCATATTTCCATAATGCCGCGTTCGTTATTGCGTATTTCTTCCACCAGTCCGCGCATGGTGTTGCACAACGCATCCACTTGCTTGGCGGTAAAACGAAAAGCCATCAACTCTTCCGTGATGCTTCCCTGGTATGAATTATATTGTGCGCTACGGTAGCCGTGCTTCTCGAAAGCCTTGCCCATTTTATTGAATAAATCCGCAATCACGGCAAATCGGGCCAACGCATCCGCCTTTAATTGCGCCAGATCGGCAGCGGCCGCTGCCGCTGTAGCGGCAGCAAGCGCCTCCTCGTCCTCTTCTTCATCACCTTCATCATCATCCGAACTGTCTGAGTCATCTGACGAGTCGTCATCGTCCTCACTGTCCACATCATGATTATCGCTGTCTTCCAGCCCGTGCTCACTCTCAACCTCAACTTCCACGAAGCCGTCGATCAACTCATTGGCGCGAATTTCATCGATTTCGACTTTGGCCGCCAGAGCCAGTATTTCGGCTATGCTCACAGGACAGGCCGAAATCGCCTGTATCATGTTCCGCTGACCTTCTTCGATACGTTTGGCGATCTCGATTTCTTTTTCGCGGGTGAGCAAATCAACAGTACCCATTTCGCGCATATACATGCGCACCGGGTCCGTTGTACGACCGAATTCAGAATCCACCGTCGACAAAGCAGCCTCAGCCTCCTCTGCCGCATCTTCGTCCGCCGCCGCAGGCGCGGTATCGGTCATAATCATCGTTTCCGCATCCGGCGCGACATCACACACGCGGATACCCATGTCGTTGATCATGCTGGCCACGCTCTCGATCTGCTCAACTTCAAGCATATCGGGCAAATGATCATTGATCTCGGCGTAGGTCAGATAACCGCGCTCCTTACCCAGCACAATCAGTGCTTTCAGGCTGGTGCGGCGCGCGTCAATATCCTGCTGCAATTCGGCAAGCGGTTTCGCTATGATGTCTTCCGGTTTTTTATCCTGCTTTTTCTTGCTTTTTTTAATCGTTGCCATATTTCATGTTCCAGTTGCGTAAGACCTACGTTAGGACCGCAGAAAAGCGCTGCATTATACCTGAAGATACTTACGTTTTACTGACCTTTATAGACGTTTAGCATTGTATTCATTATCAAACCCGCTTGCACAAGCCACCGGAGCGCAGCTGCTCAGCGTTGCAACAAGCGCAAATATTGTTCACGCTCTTGGCTGCTCAACCCGGACAAGCCGCCTTGCGCCGACTTCCCCTGCAAGGCCTGGAATTGCTGGCGGCGCTGCCCGTCATCAAGCTTGCTGAGCAACCCGGAAAATTCGGCCGCCACGTCAAATGTTTCACCCCAGGCGAGCATATCAGCCTCAGCCAGAGCGAGCGTTCTCGCATGGGTCGCGCCTTCAAACATCTGCATCAATGCAGGACTGCTGACGGTGTAACCGACATCGCGCAACACCGATAACACAGCCACAACCGCTTCGGCATCCGCGCCCTCTTCATGCCAGTCGGCCGGCATTTGCGCGCCCAGCTCGGGCTGCGCAATCAGACATTGCAATAACAGGCGATGCACCGAAAATGAGCTGCGAGCCGCTTTTTTCAAGGCGGGGCGAGGCGTGTGCGCAATCGGCTTAATCTCAAACAGCGCCTCCAACTCGGCCTGACTGACACCGGCGAGTGCGGCCACCTCTTTGCGCAACAGCAACGCGGCTACCGGAGAAGTGATGGCAGACAACAACGGCTTGGCGCGCTGCAACAACTGATTGCGCCCTTCCTGGCTGCGCAAATCCAAATCCATGCTAATTTCATGCAACAGATAACCGGACAATGGCATCGCTTCCGTCATGCGCTGCTCAAAAACAGATTTGCCGAATTCCCGAATAAAGCTGTCAGGATCATGTTCGACCGGTAAAAACAGAAAACTGATGCGTTTACCATCCTGTAAATGCGGCAGCGCATTTTCCAGCGCCCGCCATGCCGCCTTCTGTCCCGCCTTGTCCCCGTCAAAACAAAATACAATCTGATCCGCCAGACGCAATAATTTTTGTATGTGATACGGCGTAGTTGCAGTTCCCAGCGTGGCAACGGCATACTCAACACCGTGTTGCGCCAGCGCCACCACATCCATATAACCTTCTACAACCAATGCTCGCTGTCCGGCGCGTATGGCTTTTTGCGCCTGAAACAGGCCGTACAACTCGTGACCTTTTTCAAACAGCGGCGTTTCCGGAGAGTTGAGATACTTGGGCTCGCCCTTATCCAGCACCCGACCGCCAAAGCCGATAACCTGGCTGCGCACATTGATGATGGGAAACATGATGCGGTCACGAAACCTGTCGTAACGTTTATCATTATCATTGTCGATTACCAGACCTGTTTCATGCAGCACGCCGGCCTGATAATCCGGGAAGGTCGCCGCCAGATTTTGCCAGGCATCCGGCGCAAAACCGATAGCAAATTTTGCGGCAATTTCTCCACTCAGGCCACGCTGCTTGAGATAATCGATCGCCCGTACAGACAGCTTGAGCTGTTCGCGATAATAGCGCGTGGCGGTTTTCATCACCTCGTACAAATCCGGCGCGACTCTCTGATGGTGTTCGCCCGCAGCCGACTGCTCATGCGGAACATTCATGCCCACGCTCTGCGCCAAATCCTCAATGGCCTCGACGAACCCCAGTCCAAGGTGCTCCATCACAAAACCTATTGCCGTTCCATGCACACCACAGCCGAAGCAATGATAAAACTGCTTGGCCTGACTGACTGTAAATGAAGGGGATTTTTCGTTATGAAACGGGCAGCAGGCGACGTAATTCGTACCGGCTTTTTTCAGAGGCACGTAGCGCTCGATAACGTCCACAATATCCAGACGATTAAGCAGATCCTGAATAAAACTTCTTGGAATCATGCCAACAGTTCCTTTGCCATCTAAATCAGCCGAGCCGCGCCCTGCGAATGCTTGTTGCAAACTGCTAACCCCGGCTCCGCGAATTTATCAAACGGCGATGCAAGCATCAGTATCGGATGTGACCAGGAACAAGGCGTGATGTTTAGTGCTACTAAGGAAAACTACTTGGAGAGCTGTGCTTTTATCAGACCCGAAACTTTACCCATATCAGCCAGTCCGGCCAATTTTGGCTTGAGCAGCCCCATTACCTTGCCCATATCCTGCGGACCTGCTGCGCCCACTGCTGCAATGGCTTCGGATACAGCCGCAACGACTTCAGCATCGCTAAGCTGCTGCGGCATATAGTCTGCCAGAACGCTCATCTCGAATTTTTCAACATCCGCCAAATCCTGACGGCCTGCCGCTTCGTATTGACTGATGGAATCACGGCGCTGCTTATTCATCTTTTCGATGATAGCAACCACATCCGCATCAGACAGCTCGACGCGTTCGTCCACCTCGCGTTGCTTGATAGCCGCGAGCAATAGACGTATAGCCGAGAGGCGCGCCGTTTCCCTGGCACGCATCGCAGCTTTCATATCATCGGTGATTTGTTGTCTCAAACCCATAATGCCTCCCATTGCCGCGCATCCTGCGGACACGGACAACCGGAAAGTTCAGCCTAGTAAAGCTTAGGAGGCAGAGTTTGACTACGCAGACGCTTGTAGTGACGCTTAACAGCAGCAGCCAGCTTACGCTTGCGTTCAGCTGTTGGCTTTTCATAAAATTCGCGTGCGCGCAAATCGGTCAGCAGACCGGTCTTTTCTACAGAACGCTTGAAACGACGCATTGCGACTTCAAACGGCTCATTCTCTTTAACACGTACGGTTGTCATCTACGAACTACC
>JAURZN010000134.1 GCA_030653355.1 Gallionella sp.
TCGACAAGGAATCCGTCGCCATCGTGCCGCTGGCCATGCCCTTGCTGGCCGGACCGGGCGCTATCAGTACCGTGATACTGGCGGCGCACAAGACCAGCGGCGTCAGCCACCACATGATCATCGCGCTGGGCATCATCCTGCTGGGTCTGCTGGTCTGGGGGATATTGCGTTTGTCGCCATGGATAGCAGACCGCATCAGCGCCACGGGAATCAATATATTCACCCGCATCATGGGGCTGATACTGGCGGCGATTGCGGTTGAATTTATCGCCAACGGTCTCAAGGGGCTGTTCCCTGCCCTGGCTTGAATACTCACCTTTTTCGGCAACCACAAATAATTCTGGGCGAACCGATCGCAATAAAAAATCAGTTCAAGATTGCAACTTTCTCGATACTTCGCTAGTCTCACGCCCGTTGTTGAAACAAATACTTAACTTTCAGGAGTGCACACATGCAATATCCAAACCAGTACGCCACCCACGCAGGTGCCGTCGCAACCGAACAAAACAAGGTGTTGCGCAACACTTACATGATGCTGGCATTGACCATGATCCCGACTGTCATCGGCGCGTTCTTCGGTCTGTCTGTCAATTTCTCATTCATGGCTGAGCACCCGATCATGGGCTCGCTGCTGATGTTCGGCGCGATGATGGGCCTGCTGTTCGCTGTTTCCGCATTGCGCAACAGCGTATGGGGCATCGCCGCCCTGCTGGGCTTTACCTTCGTCGCCGGCGTCTTTCTGGGCCCCATCCTGCAAACAGCACTGCACCTGAGTAACGGCGCGCAGCTGATCGGCATGGCAGCAGGCGGCACCGGGCTGATCTTCTTCACCCTGGCGACCATCGCCACAGTGACCAAGAAGGATTTCAGCTTCATGGGCAAATTCCTGTTCATCGGCGTGGTTCTGCTGATCGTTGCATCGCTGGCAAATATGTTCTTTGCCATCCCTGCGCTCTCGCTGACCATCTCCGCCATCGCAGTGCTGATCTTCTCCGCCTACATCCTCTACGATGTCAGTCGTATCGTGAATGGCGGCGAAACCAACTACGTGATGGCCACCATGTCGCTGTATCTGAACATCTACAACATCTTCGTCAACCTGCTGAGCCTGCTGATGGCGTTCAGCGGCGAACGCGACTAAGGTTTGGCTGCACCCAAAAAAGGCGACCCCAGGGTCTAGCCGTTGGCGAAAGGTGTTGGTAGTTTGGCTGGAGGCCGCGCCCATATTGGGTTTGCGGCCTTTTTTATTGAAAATAAAATCTTAGTCAATGAAAAACCCGCCAAGAGCTAGGCTCAGAGCGGGTTTGCGGTGTATCG
>JAURZN010000137.1 GCA_030653355.1 Gallionella sp.
GCTCTGAAAATTTTGCATAGCTGGTGGTGACCATCAGGAAAATCAGGATGACCAGCAGCACATCTATCATCGGGATCAGATTGATTTCCGGTACTTCACGTACGCGACCGCGCTGAAAGTTCATCGCCGCTTAACCCTTGCGTTGACCATGCACGATTTCAACCAGTTTGATCGCCTGTTGCTCCATTTCTATCGTCAGGCTATCTACTTGTGCGCGGAAATGACGGTAAAAAATCATGCTGGGAATCGCCACGATCAGGCCAAAAGCGGTGTTGTACAAGGCCACGGAAATGCCATGAGCCAGAATGGCTGGGCTGTTGCCTGCGCCAGCCTGTGCGCCGAAAATTTCTATCATGCCGACCAGTGTGCCAAACAGACCCAGCAGGGGGCTGATGGATGCAATCGTGCCCAGCGTGGTGAGGAAGCGTTCCAGATCGTGGGTGGTCGCACGCCCGGCCTCTTCGATGGACTCCTTCATGATTTCCGGAGGGCTTTTGATATTTTTCAGGCCGGCGGCGAAGATGCCGCCCAGGGGAGAATGCTTGGTCAATTTGCTCAACATGCCGTCACTGACTCCGCGTTGCTTGAGCTCTTTTATGACTTCATCGAGCAAAGTGGGCGGCGAAACCCGACTGACACGCAGATACAGGAGTCTTTCTGTAATCAGGCCAACGGCGATGATGGACGCAAAAATCAAAAACCAGATCGGCCAGCCAGCCGCTTCTACGATTGCAAACACGCGGATTCTCCAAATATGCTTAAATAATGAAACCTTAAAATTGTCACGCCTGACTTTGTCTCCGGCGAACGCTTTGTTTGAAAGTTTCGAGTTCGCAACTGTAGCGCGTCACGTTGAGTTGAGCAAGATTTCTCATATTCCTCTTCAACAACATTGGGCTAATCCCTCGTTATAAAAGAGTATTTTTATTTACCCACAAAATCTGTGGATAACTTTGTGGGTAACGTCGTGTGACAGGTCTTTAGTGCAGTGAAGTAAAAGGATTTTTCTTGTGTTGCCTGTTTTTTGTCACGCATAAATATCTATATAAAACAATATGTTATCGTAAGTGCGGTGATCGGGTTACGGTTAGCGTGCCGCAAAGCGGCATGTTGTCTGGCTTTGTGAATAATTTTGGATTGTCAATATGTTTTCTGCACTATTTATTGAAGACAAGCAACGCGTACTGCATGTGTCGGAACTCGCTCGTGCAATCAATCAGTTACTGGAAAGCAATGTTCCGTTACTGTGGGTGCGCGGTGAAATTTGTAATCTGGTGAAGGCGGCTTCCGGTCACTGGTATTTCGCACTCAAGGACGAGCAGGCGCAAGTGCGCTGTGTGATGTTCCGGCACAAGAACCAGTTGCTGGATCAAACTATCAACAACGGAATGCAGGTCGAAGTGCGGGCCGCTGCCACTCTTTACGAGGCGCGTGGCGAGTTTCAGCTGACGGTAGAGCAGATGCGTCCGGCCGGGCTGGGCGTGCTGTATGAACAATTCGCACGGCTTAAACAAAAACTGGAACAAGAGGGCTTGTTTGCTGCCGCGCGCAAGCGTGCGTTGCCTGTCTTTCCCAAGCGTATTGGCATCATCAGCTCTCCTCAGGCAGCCGCTTTGCGCGATGTGCTGATTACGCTGAGGGCGCGTCTGCCCGGTGTGCCGGTGGTGTTGTATCCCGCGCCGGTACAAGGTGCGGGAAGCGCTGAAAAGATTGCGACCGCCATCAGGACCGCCAATCAGCGTGCCGAATGTGAAGTGCTGATCGTCTGTCGCGGTGGCGGCAGCATCGAGGATCTGTGGGCCTACAATGAAGAAATCGTGGCGCGCGCCATTGCCGGCAGCCTGATTCCTGTCGTCAGCGGTGTGGGCCATGAAACGGATTTTACCATTGCCGATTTTGTCGCCGACGAACGTGCAGCCACGCCTACAGCCGCTGCACAGCGTGTTGTGCCGGACAGGCATGCACTGCTGCAAGGCTTGCGCGATACGGCCCAGCATCTGCTGCGCGCGCAGCGCAACCGCTTGCAAAGTGCGATGCAGACAGTGGATTATTTGCAACGCAGGCTGATTCATCCTGCACAACAGTTGCAGCGTCAGAGTTTGCAGTTGGGGCAGTTGCAACATCGCCTGCAGCGCGGTTATGCCCATTCCTGGCAACAGCAGCGTTGGCACTGTCAGTCATTGGCGTTGCGTCTGCGAGGCGCAGACGGCGGCTTCGCGCGCATGCCGGACAAACAGGCGCATCTGTCGGAAAGGCTGGTAAAGGCAATGCGCGGCTTGCAAATACAGCGTCTGTCGCGTCTGGATAACGTTACGCAACAACTGGTTTTGCTCGACCCGCAACAGGTGTTGGCACGTGGCTACAGTCTGGTACAGGATGGCGATGGCAATCTGGTATCGGATGCGCGCGAATTGCTGGCTGGAGAAGAGCTGCGCATTACCTTTGCGCATGGCTGGGCGCGGACTGAAGTTAAGCAGCAGGGCAGCGACGAGGCCGCGTGACAGACTTGCAATGCCGCTTTCAATATCAGAGTTACATGGATAATATTATCGGGTAGAGTACGACACGAATCTGATTGAATTGATGGATGATTCGCATTACTGCGGGTATCCGCACGCGCCACCCACATTTTGCGGTAAGGAATTTAAATGAAACTGAGTCTATGGCCCACCCCTTTTTATTATAAATTTGCGGAAGACCTGGAAGCGTTCGACAGCGAACCCTGTCTGGTCATCGCTAATAATAATCAAGAGTTATTTGGAGATTTGACTCGTTTTTCTCCCGAGGAAGGCATCTTTGAAATTTTGCCCTTCAAGGGCGTGGTTTCCAGGCCGACGGTTGACTCGGTTACCTATCTGCGTCTGTTGCACCCGGTGCATCTGGTTAAAAAGGCCGAATTCATCGAACAGTCGGCCGAGGAGCTGTTCAGCCCTTCCGAGAAGCAGAGTTGCTCGATTATGTTCAACAATGGCAAACGACTGGACGGGGAGACGGTCGGTTTTTCGATTGATACGACCGGACTCTATCTCTATCTGGTCCATACCGCCGACTCGGTTATCCGCTGTTTTATTCCTGCGCAATCGATCAAACAGTACCAGATCGGCAAAAAAATCGGCCAGATGCTGGTCGATGAAAAAATCGTCACCCATCAGGAAATTTCTTCCGGACTGGAGAAGCAGGAACAGTTGCGCCATCAGAAGCTGGGCGAATATCTGACCAACGAGCAGATCGTCACTTCGGAGCAACTGGTCAAAGCGCTGGATCGTCAGCACGGGACAGTCATGAGGCTGGGCGATGTGCTACTACAGGAAAAACTGATTACCCCGGAGATGCTGCAACAGGCGCTGGATAAGCAGCAGACGGATAAAAAGCTGGCGCTCGGTGAAATACTGATCAACATGGGCGTGGTTAATGCGGAAGTCGTCCAGAGCATGTTGGCCAAGAAGCTGGGCATCCCCTTTGTCAACGTCAGAAAGTTCTACGTCGATCCCAAGACCTTCCATCTTGTGCCGCTCAGGTTCATCAACAAATATACGATATTGCCCCTCTATCACACCGATCACACGCTGGTAGTTGCGATGGAAAATCCATTGATCTGGAAGCCATTAAACGAATTGCGCGTGATCACCAACCTCACCGTGGTACCCGTTCTGGCCGCGCGCGAAGATATTCTGGCCGCCATCAATGAATGGCAGCACGCAGATGAAAAGAGGCAGAAAATCGATGAGCTTGCCATCGGCATGACGATCGATACCGACGAAGAACCGAAGGAAGAAGGCATCGCGGAAACCGACAACACGCTGGTCGGTCTGGTCAACAAGATGATATTGGATGCTCACCATCAGGGTGTCTCAGATATTCATGTCGAGACCTATCCGGGCAAACGCAACACCATAGTCCGGTTTCGCAAGGATGGCGTAATCAGCAAGTATTTTGAATTCCCGCCCAGTTTCAAGAGTGCGCTGGTCTCCAGAATCAAGATTATGGCCAAACTGGATATTTCCGAAAGACGTCGGCCGCAGGACGGGAAAATATCACTCAAACTCAGCGTCGATGATCAGCTGGAGCTGCGCGTGGCGACGGTTCCGACGGCGAACGGGCTGGAAGATGTGGTAATGCGCGTGCTGGCGGGCGCGAAGCCCATGCCGCTGGAAAAGATCGGTTTGCCTGGGGACGTGCTGGAGCGCATCAAGGTGCTGGCGCAGAAGCCTTATGGTCTTTTCCTGATCTGCGGGCCGACAGGTTCGGGTAAAACGACGACATTACATTCTGTGCTCGGATTCATCAATAAACCGGACTGCAAAATATGGACGGCCGAGGACCCTATCGAGATCACCCAGGAAGGTCTGCGCCAGGTTCAGGTCAATCCGCAGATAGGCTGGACGTTTGCAACGGCCATGCGCAGTTTTCTGCGCGCCGACCCGGATGTCATCATGGTGGGCGAGATGCGCGACGTCGAGACCACCAAGATTGCCATTCAGGCTTCCCTGACCGGACACATGGTGTTTTCAACGCTGCATACCAACAGTGCGGCCGAGAGCATGGTCAGGCTGCTGGACCTGGGCATGGACCCGTTCAACTTCTCTGATGCCTTAGTCGGTATTCTGGCGCAGCGTCTGGGCAGACGCTACTGTTCTTCCTGCAATGATGCTTACAAGGCGAAGAATGAATAAATTCAGGAAATGCTTGAGGAGTATTGCACCGCCACGCCGCTCAA
>JAURZN010000141.1 GCA_030653355.1 Gallionella sp.
CTTGAACGTGTTGTTGCGCGATTTCCGCAGCAATCGCAACCACATTGCGCTGGTGGTGGACGAATACGGCGGCGTGTCGGGCATGGTAACGATAGAGGACGTGCTGGAACAGATTGTCGGTGACATCGAAGACGAATACGATTTCGATGAGGACGAGGACAATATCATCGCCGATGACACGGGGCACTACCGCGTCAAGGCCGATACTGAAATTGAGGACTTCAATGAAGCGCTCGGCACTGATTTCAGCGATGAAGACTGCGATACCGTGGGCGGTCTGGTGCTCAAGGCTGCCGGGCAGCTGCCCAAATGCGGGGATCGCCTATATTTGGGCGAGCTGGTTTTCACAGTGTTGCGCGTGGACAGCCGCAGATTGTATTCCTTGCTGGTGGAACGAAAAAAGACTGAACTTTAAGCGCATCCGCATGGATAATTTTTTGTAGCAGTGTGTTTTTATTGATTATTGAGCGCCGGAAACTACTCGTAGTTGGCGCGTGACAAAGGGAGCAGAAAAATGGCATCAGTGAATAAGGCAATTTTGATAGGTAATCTCGGAAAAGACCCGGAGGTGAGATATATGCCGGGTGGAGAAGCCGTTGCAAATATCACCCTGGCAACCACAGATACCTGGAAGGATAAAAGCGGAACCAAACAGGAAAAAACTGAATGGCATCGCGTTTCATTTTTTGGGAGACAAGCCGAAGTTGTCGGTGAGTACCTGAAAAAGGGTTCGCAGATTTATGTCGAGGGGCGCATCCAGACACGTAAGTGGCAGGACAAGGACGGGCAGGATCGCTACACTACCGAAATCGTCGCAGACCGGATGCAAATGATAGGCGGCAAGTCCTCCGGCGGGGGCAGTTTTGAAGTGGTTGAGGAAAATCAGCCCGCCCCGGCACGCGCCTCCGCCCCCGCGGCCAGACCGGCACCCGCAGCCAAGGGCGGCTTTGATAACTTTGACGACGACATCCCTTTCTAACTCGTACATTTTATTTGGAATGTATATATAAACAACAAAAGGCCTACAGTAGTAGGCCTTTTCTACGGTCGCGATGAACCGCAATGTGCCACTATGCACAGCTGTACATAGTGGCACCTATGCACAGAAGCGAACTATGTACAGTTATTTCTGCCACCCCATACGCTACCAGACCTTGCTGGTAGCGAACTATACATAGTTATAGCGATTGCAGGAACTGCATCAG
>JAURZN010000144.1 GCA_030653355.1 Gallionella sp.
TGTTAACTGCTTTTTACTGTGTAACGTTGGTGCGCGTCATAAAATTATGCGTAACTACTCCCCGGCAAGGCTTTTATGCGCGCGCAGGGCGATTGATTTTATCGAGGAGGTGTTCATGTTTAAGATGCGAATACCTCTTGAGCATTCCAAGCGTCTTGTGCCCGGTGACGCTGGCGGCTTCAATGTCACCAAAACCCTTCTCGAATAAGCGGCTGGTGGCCTCATGGCGCATGTCATGCATACGCAAGTCTGGCGCTCTGATTGCTACTCGCGCCAGCTTCCATGCGTGCCGCAATTGTCCGATGGTAATATTGAGAATGTCGCCCTTAATGCCTCGCGGAAGCACTTTAATCGCATCCAGGGCGGCATTTGAAAGTGGAATATATCGCGCATCGTCGGTCTTGGTGTCAGCAGCTTTAAGCATTAAATAGCTATTATTTAAATCGAGATTTTCCCACTTCATGGACAGTATCTCGCCACGACGCATTGCGGTTTCAACACTGAGGACAAAAACGACTTTTGCTTGACCGGTAAGTTGTTCCAGCATTAGCGCATATTCATTGCCGCGCAAGCGTCGATCCCTTGGCGCTCCGTCCTTTGGTCTGGCTGACTTAGGCACATTGACGCAAGGATTGGAGTCGATCTTATTCCACTCCGTCGCGGCGATTTCGAAGATGTGGCGGATCAGATTGAAGTAACGGCGGACAGTGGCATCAGTCGCAACCGTTTTTTTAAGTACGCGAACATCCGTTTTTGTTTTTGTGTCTTTCGCTTTAATGTACCTGCCGCTGGTCTTGATCCACTCCATCAACTTGATGATATCCGTCGATTTGATCTGGTAGAGCGGCATAGTCGCAATGTCACTGCGCGCCAGCTTGTCCAGTTGGGATTTTTCCTTCTCCCATCCCTTTTTCTTTTCTGATTTGTCTTTCCGGTATTTTTCTATAGCTTGGGAAAAAGTAAAAAACTTGTTTTCAACCTTCTTTGCACGCGCCACAAAAGTCGCCTGCTCATTTGTATCCAAGGCGGCGTTCGCCAAGGTCAGGTCGCGGAAGATTCGCGCATCCGCCAGAGTATCAAAAGACTTGTCGATAAGATGCCCACCGCGCATAAGCTTCACTCTAAAGCTCATTACTCCCTGCTGAGTGATGCAGGTATCAACCTTGCAAGGATATTTTTTTGCCGACTTTGCCATTGCGCCCACTCCTCTGAATTAGACTAGATTAGACTTGTAATTATCGCCGCATTTACTATAATAGCACCGCAAGCCAAGTGGTGTAAGGAAGTTAATAAACGCACACTTCGCCCTTTCACGGCGGTAACACGAGTTCGAATCTCGTTGGGGACGCCAAATATTAAAAGCCCGTACTTGCGAGTACGGGCTTTTTTACGTCTGGGTAAAGTGAAGTAAAAACCTGTTACAGGCGCAGCGCGTTTTTGACCTGTCGGGTCAGATTGTTGTCCAGACAATCTATCGCTATGTTTTCAGGCATGGAGCGCAGCCAGGTCAGTTGACGCTTGGCGAGCTGGCGGGTGGCAATGATGCCGGTTTCGATCAGTTGTGCTTTATCGATTCTGCCTTCCATGTATTCCCAGGCCTGACGGTAGCCGACACAACGCATGGCGGGCAGTTCGGGATGCAGCGTGTATTTTTCACGCAATGCGCGTAATTCTTCCAGCAGGCCTTGCTCCAGCATCTGCTTGAAGCGCGTGGCGATGCGCTGGTGCAGCACGCTGCGATCGGACGGGGTCAGCGCGATGGAGGTGATCTGGTAGGGCAGTACAGCCTCTTCCTGATGCTTGAGCAATTCGGACATCGGTTGTCCGGTGATGCGATAGATTTCCATCGCGCGCTGTATGCGCTGGGTGTCATTAGGCGATAAACGCGCCGCCGTCTCCGCGTCGATTTCGGCCAGTTGTTGATGCAGGCAGGCGATGCCGTGTCGGGCGATGACCGTATCCAGCTCTGCGCGTACCGCCGCATCGGCGACTGGCAAGGGGCTTAGGCCTTCCTTCAATGCTTTGAAATACAGCATGGTGCCACCTACCAGCAGCGGGATTTTGCCGCGAGAGGTGATGTCCGCCATCAGTGCGAGGGCATCGCGGCGAAACGCAGCGGCAGAATACGCCCCGGTCGGGTCGATAATGTCGATCAGATGATGTGGCGCGCACGCCAGCGTATTCGCATCCGGTTTGGCCGTGCCGATGTTCATATCGCGATAGACCAGCGCGGAATCCACGCTGATGATCTCTACGGGCAAGGTTTGCACCAGTTCAACCGCCACGCCCGTCTTGCCGCTGGCGGTGGGGCCCATCAGGAAAATCGCCGGGGGAAAATTGCTCATGTCAGCTCTCCATGTCGTGTTTCTTTGAGGGCGAGGGCGGCCAGTACGCTGATGGCGGCGGCGACGGAAATATAGCCGCCCACCCAGCTTAAACCGCCGTGCAACACCAGTTGCTGCGCGATGTAGGGTGCTAAGGAGGCGCCGAGTATCCCGCCCAGATTGTAAGCGGCTCCCGCCCCGGTATAGCGCACCCTGGTGGGGAACAGTTCGGGCAGCAGGGCACCCATGGGTGCGAAGGTGGCTCCCATCAGGAAGAGTTCGAGACTGAGGAAGGCGGTGATCTGGATGATGGAGCCGCTGGCAAGCGCAGGTTCCAGCAGGAAGCCGGACAGGAGTGCGGCGCAGCCTGCAACGATAATTACCGGGCGACGGCCGAAACGGTCACCCGCCAGCGCCGCGAGCGGGGTGGCGGCGGCCATGAACAGGATGGCCACGCACAACATGGCGAGAAATTGCGGACGCGGGATGTTAAGTGCAGTCGTGCCGTAGCTGAGCGAAAATACCGTCGAGATGTAGAACAGCGCGTAACACACCACCATCACCAGTGCGCCCAGCAGCAGCGGTTTGGCATGGTGGGCGAACAGTTCAACAACAGGCAGTCTCACCTGTTGGTGCGATTGTAGCGCACGGGCGAATACCGGCGTCTCGGTGAGTTTGAGCCGCACGTATAGCCCGATGATGACCAGTATTGCGCTGGCCAGGAAGGGAATACGCCAGCCCCAGGCGCGGAATGCGTTGTCGTCGAGTAACTGTGACAGCAATAAAAAACTGCCGACAGCGAGCAAAAAACCGACCGGCGGCCCCAGTTGCGGAAACATGCCGAACCAGCCGCGACGGCCCTTGGGCGCATATTCTGCCGCCAGCAGGGCGGCGCCGCCCCATTCGCCACCTAACCCTATGCCTTGACCGAAGCGCAGCAGACAGAGCAACGCAGGGGCTGTCCAGCCTATGAGTTCATAGCCCGGTAGTATGCCGATCAGCGTAGTGGAGGTGCCCATCACCAGCAGCGAGACAGCCAGTGTCGCCTTGCGTCCTATCCGGTCGCCGAAATGGCCGAACAGCAGCGCGCCGATGGGGCGGGCGACGAAAGCGATGCCGAAGGTGAGAAAGGCATTCAATGCCTGCACCGCCGGGTCGCTGTCGGGGAAAAATACCGGGCCGATCACCATCGCCACAGCCAGGCCGTAGATGTAAAAGTCGTAAAATTCGATGGCTGTGCCGATAAAGCTGGCGAAGGCGATGCGCAAGATGGAAGGAGAGACGTTAGTCATTAGTCATTAGTCGTTAGTCGTTAGTTGCTACGCGGATTTGATTCTGAACTAGCAACTAACGTCTAGCAGCTAGTGACTGCTTCACTGTCCCCTCATGAACATCTTGTCCAAATCTTTCATGGAAAGCGCAAACCAGGTCGGGCGTCCGTGGTTGCACTGGTCTGAACGTTCGGTCTGCTCCATTTCGCGCAGCAGCGCGTTCATTTCGGTGATGCTCAATATCCGGTTGGCACGCACCGCGCCGTGGCAGGCGAGGCTGGCCAGCAGTGCATTGCGGCGTTCGGTCAGCACGCGGCTGGCACCATATTCGCGCAGTTCGTGTAATACCTCGCGGGCGGCGGCTTCGGCTTGTGCCTGTTTGAGCAGCACCGGCATGGCGCGTACCGCCAGCGTGGTCGGTGAGAGTGGCGCGATGTCGAAACCCAGTCTGTTGAGTGCCCCCTGTTCTGCTTCCACTGTGGCGACATCCAAGGTGTCGGCGAGAAAACATACCGGGATTAGTAGCGGTTGCGTAGCGATCTGTTCGGCATCCATGGATGTCTTGAGCTTCTCGTAAACAATGCGTTCATGCGCGGCATGCATGTCCACTACGATCAGGCCCTGCGTATTCTGCGCGAGAATATATACGCCGGACAGTTGCGCCAGCGCAAAACCCAGGGGCGGGGAGTCGTGAGAGGTAAGTGGTAAGTGGTCAGTGGGGGCGGCTTTGTCACTTGCCATCTGCCATTCACCACTTGCCTGTGCTGAATCCTGAATCCTGAATCCTGCATCCTGACTTTGCATTCCCCACACCCCATAAGAGGCATTCAGCTGGGCAGCATTCAGCGGGATTTTTTGTTGCTGAAAATTGGCAAACGCCGCATTTCGGTGCGGGTCGGAATCCGGTTTGCTTGTTGACTCCGTGAAATCAGGGCTGGCGCTGCCGGAAAGTTCGGGTGTCGCCAGCGCCTGTTGCAAGGTGTGGAAGATGAACTGGTGTATGCCCTGGCTCTCACGGAAGCGCACCTCGCTCTTGGCGGGATGGACGTTCACGTCCACCTGTTCGGGTGGTATTTCGAGAAACAGTACAAACGCCGGATGGCGCTGGTGATGCAATATGTCCTGATATGCCTGCCGCAACGCATGGCTGGCGACCTTGTCGCGCACGAAACGGCCATTGACGAAAAAATACTGCGCATCGCGGGTGCTGCGTGAATAGGCGGGCAGGGCGGCCAGTCCATGCAGAGTCAGGTGGGCAGCGTTTCGTGAAACCGGAACGGCGGCCTTGCCGAATTCGTCACCCAGCAGTGCAGCGACGCGTTTTAGTGCGGCATCCTGCATCCATCCGCCGTCATCCGCGCCTTTTAATCCTGAATCCTGAATCCTGAATCCTGTATTTAGTTGCCAGAGGGTGCGGCCATTGTGTTGCAGGGAAAAGCCGACATCGGGACGCGACAGGGCGATGCGCTTGAAGGCTTCCTCGCAATGGGCGAACTCGGTGGCATCGGACTTGAGAAATTTGCGCCGCGCCGGGGTGTTGAAATACAACTCGCGAATTTCCACGGTCGTGCCGGGGGGCTGGCTGCTCGGTGCCGCTTCGTTCAGCCGTCCGTCCAGTGTCTCGACTTTCCAGCCGTGGGCCTCGTCTGCGGTGCGGCTGCTCAGGGTGAGCTGGGCGACGGCAGCCATACTGGCTAGTGCCTCGCCGCGAAAGCCCATGCTGGCGACACTCTGTAAATCATCCAGTGAGGTGATTTTGCTGGTGGCATGGCGCATCAGCGCCAGTGCCAGCTGATCTTTAGCTATTCCGCGGCCATTGTCGCGTACGCGCAACAACTTGATACCGCCGTTTTCCAGTTGCACGGAGATGTCGGTCGCGCCCGCATCCAGACTGTTTTCCAGTAGTTCCTTGAGGGCGGCGGCGGGACGCTCGATGACCTCGCCAGCGGCAATCTGGTTAATCAGCAGATCGGGTAATACCCTGATGGATGAGGACATGTGGTAAAACGTGGCAAGATTAAGTCGGAGCGCAATTATAGTGGGGTTTTATGTTCAGCGAGAATCGGTATAATCCCGAAGTTGAATTAAATGCGTCCGGAAGTGCCGGACGCTCCATCAGGGTTACACAAGAGGAGAGGTCAATGCGAATAGGCATTCCTGCGGAAACGCATGCTGGCGAGAAGCGCGTCGCGACGGTACCGGAGATCGTAGAGAAGCTCATCAAGCTGGGTTTCAGTGTCGCGGTCGAATCGGGAGCCGGAGACGCGGCGAATTATAGTGACGAAGCTTACCACTCCGCAGGTGCCGAAATTGTCGAGGGCGCTGCCAGACTTTGGGCTGAATCCGACATCGTGTTCAAGGTGACCGTTCCGACGAGCGCCGAGGTCGAATTGATGCACGAAGGCATCACCCTGATCGGCTTCATCTGGCCTGCGCAGAATCCCGAACTGATGCAACAGCTCGCTGCCAGAAAGGCGACCGTGCTGGCCATAGACGCATTGCCGCGCATGTTGTCCCGTGCTCAGAAGATGGACGCGCTGACTTCGCAGGCGGGTGTCGCGGGCTATCGGGCCGTCATCGAGGCCGCCAATGTCTTCGGTCGCTACTTCAACGGTCAGATCACGGCTGCAGGCAAGGTGCCTCCGGCCAAGGTGTTCATCGCCGGCGCGGGCGTGGCAGGTTTGGCTGCGATCGGCACGGCTGCCGGTCTGGGTGCCATCGTGCGCGCCAACGACACCCGCGCCGAAGTGGCCGATCAGGTCAAATCGCTGGGTGGCGAATTCGTCAAAGTCGAGTACGAGGAAGAAGGCGGTGGAGGCGGCGGCTACGCCAAGGTGATGTCCGAGGGTTTTCAGCAGGCCCAGCGCGAGATGTACGCCAGGCAGGCACGCGAAGTGGACATCATCATCACCACTGCGCTGATCCCAGGCCGCCCCGCACCCAGGCTGATTACCGCCGAGATGGTGCAATCCATGAAACCTGGCAGCGTCATCGTCGACATGGCGGCCGAGCGCGGCGGCAATTGCGAGCTGACCGAGCCGGGTCAGGCGGTGGTGAAGCACGGCGTGACCATCGTTGGCTACACCGATCTCAACAGCCGCCTGGCCAGACAATCATCCACCCTCTATGCCACCAATCTGTTCCGTTTGACCGAGGAACTGTGCAAGACGAAGGACGGCATCATCAACGTCAACATGGAAGACGATGCGATTCGCGGCCTGACGGTCATCAAGGACGGCGAGATCACCTGGCCTGCGCCTGCGCTGCAATTGCCGGCAGCCAAGCCTGCGGTGGCGGCAAAACCCGCGCCTGCCGCGCATGGTGGCGGCGGCAAGCCCGCCACGGCAGGAAAAACCGTCGCCCTGTTCGGCGCTGTCGCCTTGCTGTTTTTGTTCATCGGCGCTTACGCGCCCCCGGCGTTCCTCGGTCATTTCACCGTGTTCGTACTCGCCTGTTTCGTCGGCTACATGGTGGTGTGGAATGTCACTCCGGCGCTGCACACTCCTTTGATGAGCGTCACCAATGCGATTTCCAGCATCATTGCGATCGGTGCGCTGGTGCAGATCGCGCCTCCACTGACTGAAGGGCTGGCTCGTCCGGATGAATGGATACGCGCGCTGGCGGTGGCGGGTATTGCGCTCACTGCGGTCAATATGTTCGGCGGCTTCGCGGTAACAAAGCGCATGCTGTCGATGTTCCGCAAATAAGGATAAACCTAAGTTCCATCCGCAGATTACACAGATTAACGCAGATTTCATGCACTTACGTTCGATAAGTGCATCACCTAAAAGGTGTACCTGATTAACGGGATAGCTTGTTGTTTAATCTGTGTAAATCTGTGTAATCTGCGGACAACTGCTTTTTAAGGATAAATGAATTATGTCTGCAAGCCTGGTAACCGTTTCTTATATCGGTGCGATTATTCTCTTCATTCTCAGCCTGGGCGGCCTGTCCAATCCCGAGTCTTCGCGTCGCGGTAATCTCTACGGCATGATAGGCATGACCATCGCCGTGCTGGCCACAATGTTCGGCCCGCACGTCACGATGGCTGGCCTCCCGTGGATCATGGGCGCAATGGTGGTGGGTGGCAGCATCGGCCTCTACGCCGCGCGCCGGGTGCAAATGACGCAGATGCCGGAACTGGTTGCGCTGATGCACAGTCTGGTCGGTCTGGCGGCGATGCTGGTCGGCTTTGCCAATTACATCGACCCGATGGCGGTATTGAATCTGTCTTCCGCCGAAAAAGCGATCCATGAAATCGAAGTCTATGTCGGCATTCTGATCGGTGCAGTGACCTTCGCCGGCTCTCTGATTGCCTTCGGTAAACTGGCAGGCAAAATTGGCGGCAAGCCGTTGTTGCTGCCGGGACGTCACTTCATGAATCTGCTGGGACTGCTGGTCGTCATCGCATTCGGCTGGCAATTCATGCATGCTGAATCGGTCAGTGCGGGCATGATAGCCCTGAGTGTGATGACCGCCATCGCGCTGTTGTTCGGTATCCACATGGTGATGGCCATCGGCGGTGCCGACATGCCGGTGGTGGTGTCCATGCTGAACAGTTATTCCGGCTGGGCGGCAGCGGCAACCGGCTTCATGTTGAACAACGACCTGCTGATCGTCGTGGGCGCTCTGGTGGGCTCATCCGGTGCGATTCTGTCCTACATCATGTGTCGTGCGATGAACCGCAACTTCATCAGCGTGATCGCGGGCGGATTCGGCAGCGGCAGCGGCAAGCCCGCCATGAAGGCGGGCGGCGAAGTGCTGCCGGCGGGCGAAGTGGTGTCCATCAGTGCGATCGAGACGGCAGAACTGCTGCGTGACGCCAAGAACGTGATCATCGTGCCGGGATACGGCATGGCCGTGGCACAGGCACAACACACGGTCTATGAAATCACCCGGTTGCTGCGCGAGAGGGGTGTCAACGTGCGTTTCGGTATCCACCCGGTAGCCGGTCGCATGCCCGGCCACATGAACGTGTTGCTGGCCGAAGCCCGCGTGCCTTACGATATCGTGATGGAGATGGATGAACTCAATGCGGACTTTCCGGATACCGATGTCGCCATCGTGATCGGCGCCAACGACATCGTGAATCCGGCGGCGCAGGAAGATCCCGCCAGCCCCATCGCCGGCATGCCGGTGCTGGAAGTATGGCGGGCAAAGACCTCCATCATGATGAAACGCAGCATGGCGACCGGCTATGCGGGTGTGGACAATCCTTTGTTTTATAAGGATAACAACCGCATGTTGTTCGGCGATGCCAAGAAGATGCTGGAAGAAGTGCTGGCTGCATTGAAATCATGACGGTGTCCGGCGGCACCCAAAAAGTGGTCTTGAATGTGAACAAGGCGCTGGCCTGAATTGTTGTGAGCCGACAATCAAGAGGGGCGAATAAGTGAAATCTTCCCAGCTTCCCAAATATTTCGCTACCTTCTTGTGGGCGCTGCTGCTCTACGTCCTGGTCATCCTGGCGATGTGGGGTACGGGCGACGAAAAGTTCAGCTATTTGCACCTCGGTCTGGACACCAGCAACGCGATTTTGTCGCTGTTGCTGGCCGTTTTTCTGCTGGGCGAGCGGCATACTCTGCAAGCCAATGTGCGAAATTATCTGGCAATAGGATTTGCTTTCGCCGCGGCGACTGAGCTGCTGCATGCGCTGGTCGGTATCGAATGGGTGGGCTGGTTTTCCTGGATAGATACCTATTCCGGTACCCTGCGTCCCGCCACCTGGCCGCCCTCCACTTATGTGCTGCCGTTCGCATTGGCATGGGCGTATTGGCTGATGCGGCGGAATGCCAGACTCTCTCCCGTCCTGTTTGCCGTGGGAATGCTGCTGCTGACGGTAGCCTTGTTTGCCTTGTCCTTCGTTCTGCCGCGCTATGTAGAGGGCGGGATGCTGGGAATTGTGCGCCCCACACAAGTGCCCTTGCTGCTGATCTGGCTAGGGGTCATCGCACTCTATTGGCGCCAGCGTCACCAGCACCGGATATTTGAAGGCTTCGCGCTGATGGGCGTGCTGCTCTTCCTGTCCGATTTGTGCATGCTGTTTTCCACCTCGCCACATGAAAAATTTACCATGATGGCGCATGTCGGCAAGTTGATCGCCTATGCCCTGTTGCATGTGATACAGATGCGTGCCGCCGCCGAGGATAGCCAAGCCAGAAGCGAGGCCGAGGCTGAGTTGCGCATCGCTGCGGTCGCGTTTGAGTCGCATGAAAACATGATGATCACCGATGCAGAGGGCGTGATCATGCGAGTGAACAATCAGTTTATTCAGACTACCGGCTATACGGCTGATGAAGTGGTGGGAAAAAAGCCGAGCCTGCTCAAATCGGGTCGCCATGATACGGATTTCTACCGGGTAATGTGGGATACCCTCAAGCATGCAGGTACATGGCGGGGCGAGGTGTGGGACAGGCGTAAGAACGGCGAGATTTATCCGAAATTGCTTACCATCTCTGCCGTGAAGGATGAAAGCGGCAACATCAGCAATTATGTCGGGGCGTACGTAGACATTACGGAACGCAAGGCGGCGGAAGAGAAAATAAAGCATCTTGCCTTCTACGATACGCTGACGGCGCTGCCCAATCGCAGGCTATTGCAGGAGCGCCTCAAGCAGGCATTGGCCTCCAGTGTGCGCAGCAGGCACCATGGCGCGTTGCTGTTTATTGATTTGGACAACTTCAAAATACTCAACGATACGCTGGGCCACGACATCGGTGATTTGCTGTTGCAACAGGTTGCCCTGCGCCTCGAATCCTGCGTAAGAGCAGGCGATACCGTGGCGCGTCTGGGGGGCGACGAGTTCGTGGTGATACTGGAAGAATTAAGCAAACAGGAACTTGAAGCCGCCGCACAGGCGGAAACCATCGCCGAAAAGATACTGGCCGCGCTCAATCAGCCTTACCGGCTTTCCGGGCACGAATGCCGCAGCACATCCAGCATAGGCGTGACCCTGTTCAATGGCCGGCAAGTGGAAATGGATGAATTGCTGAAACAGGCGGATATCGCCATGTATCAGGCCAAGAATGATGGCCGGAATGTACTGCGTTTCTTCGACCTGAAGATGCAGGAGGGCATTAACACCCGTGCCAGCCTCGAAGCGGAATTGCGCAAGGCGCTGGAGAACCGGCAATTTCATTTGTATTATCAAATTCAGGTAGATAGCGCGCTTCGTCCTCTGGGTGCAGAAACCCTGATACGCTGGATACATCCGGAACGCGGAATGATATCGCCCGCGCAATTCATCCCGGTGGCAGAAGAAAGCGGGCTGATACTGCCCATCGGACAGTGGGTGCTGGAAACGGCTTGTGCGCAACTTGAACGCTGGCAGTCAGATGCGCTGACGCGCGATCTGATTCTGGCGGTGAATGTCAGTGCCCGGCAGTTCCGGCAAGCTGATTTTGTCGCTCAGGTTAAAACACTGATAGAGCGTCATGCGATCAACCCCGCGTTGCTCAAGCTGGAATTGACCGAAAGCATGTTATTCGAGAATATCGAGGCCATTATTACAATCATGGATGCATTGCATGAAATGGGCGTCCGTTTCTCGCTGGATGATTTCGGTACAGGCTATTCATCCTTGCAATACCTCAAGAAACTGCCCTTGGATCAGCTCAAGATAGACCAGTCATTCGTGCGGGACCTAGGCACCGACAGCAGCGATCAGGCGATTGTCCAGACCATCATCGCCATGGCGAAAAGTCTGAATCTGCACGTCATTGCCGAGGGGGTTGAAACTGAAGAGCAGCAACAACTCCTCTACTACTATGGCTGCATGCATTATCAGGGATATTTGTTCAGCAAGCCAGTACCCATTGAACAGTTCGAATCCTTGCTCGCCTTAAAGGATAAGGCTTACAGCGTATCCGAACCTACCTCAACAGCAACCTCTGTAGCTAAAACGTAGCTAATTGCATCCAGTTTTCTGGCGGCGGCTGCGAAATGGCCGGACGATAAGTGTGCATATCGCTCCACCATCCGACTACTTGACCACCCACCCAAATGCTGGATTTCAAAAATGGTCACGCCGTTTTGTACCGCCCAGCTCGCCCAGGTATGGCGGAAATCTGTGATGCCAGCCCGTTTTAACGCATTCCGCCAGACTTTGCCGTTTGCCCTTGCAATCCGCTTGCCACCTTTCGTAAATACCAGCGTCGGATGTCCAATGATAGGTGTTCCCTCGTGTTGCATTCCGATGGCTTAGTCGATGCGCAAAATGCTCAGCACGAGAATTTTGGAGAAGAGCGCCTCATCGCATCCATGCGCGGTCACAGATCCCACTATTCGCTCAAAGAAGCCGTATTGACTCATCTTGACGGACGTGATGCAGGTGACGATATTTCGATCGACACCATTTCGCTTCATGAAGATCCACATCAGTTACAGTGATGATGCGTATTCTGGCAGACTTGAATATCAGAGCTAGGCTGATAACAGGGTATTAGAGCGTTTTTATAGTTCGCGTCATTAGCAGGCTGCTGAAAAAGGCTGTTAGGTCATATCACGGGGGATTTGTTGCTGCAGCAGATTGCGCAACGGCTGCTGGCGTGTGTGGGGCCGGGCGACACGGTCGCGCGTGTCGGCAGTGACGAGTTTGTGGTGATGCTCGATGAGGTGGGGAGCAGGCGCTGGAAGCGGCGAAGCAGGCAGAAACGACGGACGAACGAATTCTCGCCGCACTCAATCAGCCATATCAGCTTGCCATTCGTGAATAATACAGCACATCCAGCATCGGTATAACCCTGTTCGGCAATCAAAAACTGATTGCAGGGAAAATCATGAAACAGTGCAATATCGCGATGTATCAGGCCAAGAACGCGGGTCGCAATACGCTGCGTTTCTTCGACCAGAGGATGCAGGAAACCATCGATGTTCGTGCCGTGCTTGAACGCGAGTTGCACAAGGCACTTGAACTCCGGCAATTCCATTTGCATTATCAGATTCAGGTGGACGGTGAGGGGTGTTCTTTGGGGGCAGAGGCACTCATTCGATGGATACACCCCGAGCGTGGAACGGTGTCCCCGGCTCAATTTATTCCGCTGGCAGAAGAAACCGGGCTGATACTCTCGATTGGGCAATGGGTGCTTGAGACGGCTTGCGCTCAAATCAAGACGTGGGAACAGGATGAGTTGACCCGGAATCTCGTGCTGGCGGTGAATGTGAGCGCAAGGCAATTCAATCAGGGGGATTTCGTATCCCGGGTAAAAAATGCCGTGGCGTACCATGCTATTAACCCGGCGCGGCTCAAGCTGAAACTGACCGAGAGCATGTTGGTGGAAATGTGGAAAGTATCATTTCATCCATGAGTGCACTGAAAGAAATCGGTGTCCTGTTCTCGCTGGATGACTTTGGTACCGGCTATTCTTCTTTGCGGTATCTCAAGGAACTGCCGCTCGATCAGCTCAAGATCGATCAGTCTTTCGTAGGCGATATGGCTGTTGGTGGCGGTGATAATGCGATTTTCATACCGTCATTGCCATGGTCATCATGCTGACCGCCGAAGCGAGTCGTGCCGCCGTGCTCAAAGGGGGCGCAGACGGTTACATCACCAAGCCCTTCAAGATTCATGCGCTGATCCGGGCGGTCGGAACCGTACTCGGACTGTCGGGCGATACGACCGGAAAGGGCTGGGACTAATGCCCGGATTTACTGCCGGTAGCGGGCGACCAGTTCGTGCCGGTTGATCACACCGATCTTCGAGAAAATATTGCCAATGTGCGTGCGCACCGTCCAGAATGAAATAAAGAGCTCCGCTGCGATCTGCTTGTCCGAATAGCCCTGCATGATTCGTTCGCAAATTTCCCCCTCCCTCGCTGAAAGGCCCTGCCAGCGTGCCGGCGCACCTGTTTCGTTGCTGACTGACTCCAGCAAAACGGTATTCTGCATGGCGCGGCTCAGACGCCAGACAAATTCTTCGGCGATGAACGGCTTCATCAGGTAATCCGTGGCTCCGCTGCGCAAGGCCTCGATGCGGCGCGCCACGTCATCAAAACCTGACATCACGATGATCGGCATATGGCACCTGGGTGGTTTCATATGACGTATGTGCTTGACCAGCACCAGACCGCTGTGGATTCCCAGCAGAACCACATCGATGATGGCCACCTGATAGTTGCCTGTGGACAGCTTGTCTATCCCCTGTTCGACGGTCGTGCATAGATCAGCTTCAAGCCCGAGTTCGTTGCACAGCAGTTCGACATAAGCCGCCTGATTTTCACAGTCCTCGACCACCAGTGCGCGCCCGTAAAGCTGCAAGTTTCGGGTCTCCCTGGCTGAGTTGCTGATGTATGCGGCCAGTTCCTTGTCGTTGGAGCGCAGAAAAACCTCGGTTGCACCCGCGTGCATGGCGCCTTGGGCAAGATCCATGTTGCGTTCAGGCACAAGAAAGATGATCGGCATTGCCGCCCGGCTGGGCAGTAGCCGCGCATTGCGGATCAGGTTGATGCCTTCACCGTCGTCCAGTTCACTTGCGACAATCATCAGCGAACAGGATTCGTTGCCGCTGAGAAAATCGGCGCCAGCCTGTTCGGTTGTGCAAATGTGACACTGAAATCCTGCCTGTGCGGCCATTTCTGAAATCATCGCAGCGTAGGTGGATGAGGAGTCTATGCAGAGCAGCGTGGACATATTTTTCTATCTTAAAAAACAACGAATCAAATTTATTTGAAGGTGTCTTTATTCAGGTGCCGGGGCGGATTGTGAAAATTCGCTAATTAGTAGCGATGACGACCTGTACGGGCATAAGGATAATGCAATCAGCGGATCGGAAGTAGTATTTTTTCAACCTGCTGTCAGCAGGTGATCAGGCGTTTGGGCTATCGTTCACGCAAGGGCCGTAAAACTGTGGCATTTAATAACTTTAGCAAGCGAGGAAAATCATGGGCATGATCAATGAATTAAAGGACTTTGCAATCAAGGGCAACGTGGTCGATATGGCGGTCGGTGTAATCATCGGCGGCGCATTTGGAAAGATCGTTTCCTCTTTTGTGTCCGATGTGGTCATGCCGCCGATCGGCGTGCTGGTGGGCGGTGTGGATTTTTCCAAACTGGCGATTACCCTGCAGGAAGCATCCCTGACGGCACCTGCGGTTGTAATCAGCTATGGCAAGTTTGTACAGACGGTCGTCGATTTCACCATTATCGCTGCGGTTATTTTCCTGGTTATCAAGGCGATTAACTCGACTAAGAGGAAAGAGGCCGAGGCGCCGACGGCGCCTGCAGCACCTTCGGCACAGGAAGTACTGTTGACAGAAATTCGCGACCTGCTGAAGAAATAATCAGCCTCTGCCACTCCCCGATAAGGCTGGAACTGTGCGGGGGCTTTATCAGGTGATTAATCCTGAAAATAGCAGTCTTATGCGGAGATGCAGAGAACGCGAAGCAAAACCAATATGTTAGTGATCGTTATGCATCCACCAGATAATTGATGGTCAAAAAAACGATAATATTTTGTAAATCCGAGTCAATCTGCGCAATCTGATGAAACTTTAAGAGCGTTGCTCATGCAATCTTTGATGCGGATTGAACTGCAGTTTTTAGGTTATATGAACATGTCATGCAAAAACGAATTTCTGTAGAACAGTTGCGTCTGGGGATGTACATCCATGAACTGGGCTGCTCATGGATGGATCACCCCTTCTGGCGAAAATCCTTTTTGCTGGAGGAGCCGCACGATCTGAAAACCATCGCCTCCACCCGGACTCAATGGGTATCGATAGATACCTCAAAAGGGCTGGATGTGGCAGTCGAGGCAAATTCAGCCAGTACTGTCGGTTGCCAGCCGGCAGCAGGTAGCGATTGTGCCGGCTGCTGGGGCATCAAACAGACAGACAATTTTGCTCAGGCCAGCCAGGCGATACCTCAACGCGTAAGCACTGCGCAGGAAGCGGCTCGAGCCGAGATGATTTGCGAAAAATCGAAGCTGGCGGTCGCCTCGATGTTTCAGGAAACGCGCATGGGTCAGGCGCTGAACGCCGATGATGCGCTGCCCATCGTCGAAGAAATTTCCAGTTCCGTACTGCGCAACCCGGGCGCGCTGATCAGTCTGGCCAGGCTCAAGGGCAAGGACGATTACACCTATATGCACTCGGTGGCAGTCTGCACGCTGATGGTATCTCTTGCCCGGCAACTCGGTCTGGATGCAGGGCAGATTCGTCAGGCTGGGCTGGCCGGTCTGCTGCACGATGTGGGCAAGATGATGATCCCGCCCGAGATACTCAACAAGCCCGGAAAACTGACCGATGCCGAATTTGACACGGTAAAAAATCACCCTGCCGAGGGACACAAACTGCTGCTGGGCGGCATCGGCATCACTGATATGTCGCTGGATGTCTGTCTGCATCATCACGAAAAGGTGGACGGTAGCGGCTATCCGGAAAAACTCGCCGGTGATGAGATCAGCCTGTATGCCAAAATGGGCGCGGTATGCGATGTCTATGATGCAATCACCTCAAACCGTCCTTACAAAAACGGCTGGGAGCCGGCCGACTCAATACGCAAGATGGCGGAGTGGAGCCGCGGCCATTTCGATCAGCGAATTTTTCAGGCTTTTGTGCGCCGCGTCGGCATCTATCCGACCGGTTCGCTGGTCAGACTGGCATCCGGGCGTCTTGCCGTTGTTATTGAACAATCCGAAAAGTCGTTGCTCGCGCCCAGGGTGAAGGTGTTTTTCTCAATTAAATCAAACTGCCGCATTGTGACGGAGATCACGGATTTAGCCCATCCGGCGTGCCGGGACAAGATCGAGTCATTTGAGGATCCGCTCAAGTGGCACATTCATGACCTGCGTGAATTATGGAGTGGTCTGCCGGGCTAGTGTGTCGCGCTGTGAATTGCGAGGGAGCAGGGCTGCGAGTACAACGAGCAGATTTTTTTCTTGCCTGAAAAAATAATTACCGAAAAGGTTGTGCCGGATTATGAATGTGTTGCTGGTTGAAGATGATATTGACATGAGGCAGCTGCTATGTTCGCTGCTCGAAATGCGCGGGCACACCGTGACGGCGGTGGTGGACGGTGAGGCAGGCTGGGAGGCTTATCAGAATCGCAAGTATCCCTTGGTTATTCTCGACTGGATTCTGCCCGGCATGAGCGGGCTGGAATTGTGCCGCATGATACGAAGCAGTCTGCAAGGGGCGCACAGCCTGATATTGATGGTGACCGCGTGCACCCATTCCGGTGATTTGCAACAGGTGCTTGCAGCGGGGGCCGATGATTATCTGGCAAAACCGTTCGATCCGGACATGTTCAACATCCGCCTGGCGATCGCGGAACACGGCGTTATCAGAATCAGAGAAAAAAGACTGGCTGAGGCTGAGCTTCGCACGGCCGCAGTGGCTCTGGAGGCACATAAAGGCATCATAATCACGGATGACAAGGCAAATATTATTCGCGTTAACCGGGCTTTTTCGGAAATAACCGGATACAGTTCCGTTGAAATGTTGGGGGAAAATCCGCGCATCATGCAATCGGGGCTGCATCCGAGGTCTTATTTCGTTGAAATGTGGCAAGAATTGCTGCACAACGACGTATGGGTGGGGGAAATCTGGGATAAACGCAAGAACGGCGAGATTTACCCGAGCTGGCTGACGATCACCGCCGTCAGGGACGAGTTGCAGGAAATCACAAACTACGTGGCGATTTTCAGTGATATCACCGCGCGTAAAAAAACGGAGCAGGAAATTCACCATCTGGCATTTTATGATGCGCTGACTGAGCTGCCCAATCGCCGCCTGTTTCAGGATCGTTTTTATGCCGCGCTGAATGCTTCTGAACGCCACAAGGATTTCGGCGCTGTGCTGTTCATCGATATGGACAAGTTTAAGTCGCTCAATGATACGCTGGGACACGATTATGGCGACTTGCTGCTGATCGAGGTGGGCGTGCGCATCAAATCCTGCATCCGTGAAATGGATACTGTGGCAAGATACGGCGGAGACGAATTTGTCGTGCTGATTGAAGGCGTCAGCAAGAATCAGGATGATGCCGCAAACAAGGTCGCGCGGGTTGCTGAAAAAATTCGTGAATCACTGGCACGCCCTTATCAACTTAAAGAGCATCAGCATCGCAGTAGCCCGAGCATCGGCATCTGCCTGTATCACGGCAATGATGCGTCTATGGCGGCTGTCATCGAACAGGCCGATATGGCGATGTACGAAGTTAAAAAATCGGGGCGAAATGCAATATGCTTTTTCGATCCTCTCATGCAGAGCAATGTGACCGATCACCATGATCTGGTGCGTAATTTACAGCAGTCCATCGAGCTCAATCAGCTGCAACTGCACTACCAGATACAGGTAGACAGCGGCAAACACCCGCTGGGTGCAGAAGCCTTTTTGCGCTGGGACCATCCGGTTCATGGGTTGATGCTGCCGGGCAAGTTCATCCCGCTCGCCGAGGAGAGCACACTGATACTCGCGATCGACCAGTGGGTACTGAAGACGGCCTGCCGGCAACTGGCCGCATGGAGCCGATGCAATAAAACACGCCATCTGACGCTGACCGTGAATATCAGCGCGAAACAATTCGGACAGCCCGATTTCGTAAGCCTTGTTGCAAAGATCGTGCGGGAGCACGGGGTCAGTCCGGACTTGCTGAAATTGGAACTGTCCGAGCGGGTGTTGCTGGAAAATATGAACCGTTCCATGGACAAGATACGTGCCTTGAAGGAGCTGGGTATCCGATTGTCGATGGATAATTCCGGCACGGTGTTTTCATCGCTGTCTTATCTGTCGCAGATTTCATCAGACCAGCTCAAGATCAATCAGGATTTCGTTCAGGGGGTGACAGAAGCCGGAAATGACGCGCAGCTGGTCAGAACCATCGTCGGTCTGGCCAGATCCCTGGATATGGATATCTTTGCCGAAGGGGTGGAAACGGAAGCGCAGCGCGCCTTCCTTCAAACGCAGGATTGCCGCACCTATCAGGGCTATCTGTTCGGCAGGCCGGTGGCGATTGAGCAGTTCGATGTAATGCTCGGGGAGTTATAATTGGGCGTGTCATACTGACCTTTTCAGGTAATCCTGACTAATATGACACAAGACGCGCAATACCTGAAGCGGCCATGGTCGAAGAATGTCACGGCAATCCTCGTGCTTGCCCTGATTTATTTTCTGTCAGGACGGCTGGCGCTTGCTCGACCTAATTAACGAAGTCCTCGACTTGGCTAGAGTCGAGTCAGGCGAGGTAAAGTTGATGATTGAAGAGATCTATCCGGTGGAGATCATCGCCGAGTGTTTGTCGTTGGTAAGTCCACTCATAGCCCAGAAGAATATTGTTGTCGAGAACCTTGTTAAAGCAGGTGTAGCCTTGGTTCGAGCGGATTATATGCGCCTCAAGCATGTGTTGATTAACCTGCTGTGAGTTGTCAGAAAGCTGCCATTCATGAATAACGGATCAGTCTCGGGAACAGTCAGTCGCGATGGTCAGCAATCGTGCTGCCTGAATAATAGTGAAAATCATTTTTTAATTTGACTGCACGTAATTTTCTGACAAGCTGAATTTTATAGCCTAATATTTAGTCGTAGCTAAAACGTAGCTACTGGATGAAAATCCGGCATGTTTTAATGCTTTTTGTGGCTTCCCAATAACTATTGCAGATAGTACAAGGCATTGATTTAATTAAATTAAAAATTAAATATCATAAACAAGCATCGGATCAGCAAGCCTGTGCCTGTCGATCAGTTCGAGGCGCTGCTGAGGCAGAGGGGTTGACATGGAAAACATACCCCTGTGATGCAGCGATGAGCGATACAAGACGGCAGATGTTCTTTATACTTCGGTTGCGATAAAAACCTTATCAATCAGAGACCATAGGGCATGATGCAGATCAAAAAAGAAGCTGGACTATGGTTCGGGTTGCATGCCAGCCATCAGCAAGCAATGCGCCGTGCGGGTATCACGGTCGTACTGCTGACGCTGGCTATATTGCTGGTAAGCGCGCTTCCACCGCTGCCTGAAACGCGTGGCATCGCAGGTTACTTGCCGCTGCACACCTTGCTCGAAACCATCGCGATCATTATTGCAATGCTGGTATTCGCGGTAGGCTGGCATGCCTATCGCCGGGAATTATCCGGCAACTTGCTGCTGATTGCCTGCGCATTTCTCGGGGTGGGGATGCTGGATTTCACGCATACGATTTCCTACGCGGGTATGCCTGACTTTGTCACGCCAGGCAGCCCGGAGAAGGCGATAGCCTTCTGGCTGGCGGCGCGTACGCTGGCAGCGATTACACTGTTTGCGGTGGCTATTCTGCCCTGGCGACCGCTGGGATCCGCATTATTTCGTTATGTATTACTCGCCAGTGTGGTTGCAGTGGTCGGATGTCTGCACTGGCTGATGTTGTTTCACGCCTATCTGTTGCCACAGACTTTCGTCGACGGACAGGGGCTCACCCGCTTCAAAATCTATTATGAATACGCGCTGATCGCGCTGAATCTGGCAACGGTATTTATTCTGTGGGTGCGCATGCGCAAACCACAGCCATTCGATGCGGCGGGATTGTTTGGCGCAGTCTGCGCGATGGCGTTGAGCGAGTATCTGTTTACGCTCTACGCCGAGGTAAGCGATATTTATAACTTGATGGGGCATCTGTACAAGCTGGTCTCCTATCTGTTTCTTTATCGTGCGATCTTCGTCGTAGCCATAGAACGACCCTACCTTCAGCTGCAAGCCGCGCAAAACCAACTGCAAGCTACCATTAAAGCGATTCCTGATCTGCTGTTTGAGCTCGATCTGGAGGGGCGCTACCATGCGTATCACTCTCCCGGATCAGATTTGCAGCCTGCATTTGCCGACGCCTATATAGGCAAGACGATGCGCGAAGTGCTGCCGGCCGATGTCGCGCAGATCGGCATGTCAGCCTTGCAGGAGGCCTATGAAACCGGTTTTGCCAGGGGTGAATATCAATTAGAGTCACCCAAGGGGAAACGCTGGTTCGAGTTTTCAGGTAGTCGTAAATCTGTCGAACCCGGGCAGGAAACGCGTTTTGTCGTGCTGTCACGCGATATTACCGAACGCAAGCAGATGGAGTTGGAGCTGGCTGAATCGCACACTCTGCTCAGAGCGGTAGTTGACGCAGCGCCGGAACGCATTTTCTGGAAAAACAATGAGCTGCGTTATATGGGCTGCAATCCCGCGTTTGCCGCCGATGCCGGTGCGCTGTCCCCTGATGAAGTTGTCGGCAAGGACGATTACCAGTTGGCCTGGAAAGCGCAGGCCGAAATTTATCGTGCCGATGACCGGCAGGTCATGGATACGGGTATCCCCAAACTTTTTTATGACGAGCCTACGACCTCATCTGACGGAAAAATTACCTGGTTGCGCACTTCCAAGGTGCCGCTGCGTAATAAAGCCAACGAAACGATAGGCGTGCTGGGCCTTTATCAGGATATTACCGAGCAAAAACTGGAAAAAATCGTTCTGCAACAGAGCGAATACCACCTCAGGCAGGCGCAGCAGATCGCCCATATCGGTAGCTGGAGTTTAGACCTTGCCGGCAGATTGTTGTGGTCGGATGAGATGTATCAAATTTATGGCGTTGATCCCGGAACATTCACGCCCAATGCTGATAATTTCCTCAAGTTGATACACGCCGATGACCAGTCTGCCATGCAGGAGTGGATCGCAGCCTGTGCATCAGGCCGGAAGCCGGGCGCTCTGGAGTTCCGTGTCTGGCGGGAGGGCACGATCCACTATATCGTCGGGCAGGGTGAGCTGATGCTGGATGCCGATGGAAAACCGGACTATATGGCGGGAACCGCGCAGGATATTACTGAGCGCAAACGAACCGAGGAGTCTCTGTTCACGCTTTCCTTTGCCATGGAACAAAGTCCCAATTCCATCGTGATCACCGCGCTTGATGGACGCATCGAGTATGTCAATTCAACCTTCAGCAGAGTAACCGGATACAGTCTGGATGAGGTGTTCGGCAAAAATCCGCGCATCCAGCAGTCAGGCAAGACATCCAGAGAAACGTATGTTGACATGTGGTCGCATCTGACGGGTGGTGAACCCTGGCAGGGCGAACTGGTTAACTGCCGCAAGGATGGCAGCGAATATATCGAAGCCGTACAGATATCGCCGGTGAGGCAGGTTAGCGGCAGGGTTACCAATTATCTGGCGGTGAAGCAGGATATCACCGAGAAAAAGAAGGCTGAAGAACGCATTGAAAGGTTGGCACATTTCGATCAGCTTACGGGCCTGCCTAATCGCAGCATGTTGAATGCGCGTTTCAAATTTGCGCTCAGCCTGGCGCAACGCAGTGGCGAGCAACTGGCGTTGATGTTCCTCGATCTGGACCGGTTCAAAAATATCAACGACACGCTGGGACATGCCATCGGCGATCAATTATTGATGGAGGTGGCAAGGCGGCTGAAGGCAACCTTGCGCGATGAAGACACGGTGTCGCGTCTGGGTGGTGATGAATTTATCATTGTCTTGCCCGGCATCGATGCGAACGGTGCGGCGCATGTGGCGAGCAAGCTGCTCGAAGCCGTATCGCTATCCTGGCAAGTCGAGCAGCATGAGTTGATTGCGACACCCTCGATAGGCATTGCGATCTATCCGGACGATGGCAAGGATTTCGAGACCTTGTCCAAGCATGCGGATGCAGCCATGTACCGCGTCAAGCAGGAAGGGCGTAACGATTTCCGTTTTTTTACGCCGGAAATGCAGGCCAGTTCCGTGCGCAGCATGCAACTGGCGAATGCGTTGCGTTACGCATTGTCGCGCAACGAATTGTTTTTACACTACCAGCCGCAACTAGCGATACAGGATGGACGTGTCGTCGGCGCGGAAGCCTTGCTGCGCTGGCGGCATCCTGAATTGGGCATGATTTCTCCCGCTGAATTTATTCCCATCGCCGAAGATGGCGGGCAGATCATCCAGATAGGCGAGTGGGTGTTGCGCACGGCGGTCAGACAGTTGAAGGACTGGATGGACAGCGGGTTACCGCCGATGGTGATGGCCGTTAATTTGTCTGCGGTGCAGTTTCATCAGGCCAATATGATAGAACGGGTGAACGGCATACTCGATGAGGTGGGGCTGCCGCACGAATATCTGGAATTGGAACTGACCGAAGCCGTAGCGATGAAGAACCCTCGGGCTGCGATCGCGGTCATGGACAAGTTGTATGAAAGCGGCATCCGTATGTCCATCGATGATTTTGGCACCGGCTATTCTTCATTGAGCTATTTGAAAAAGTTCAAGGTATCCAAGTTGAAGATAGATCAATCCTTCGTGCGTGATATTACCGATGATCCGGAAGACAAGGCGATTGTTACCGCCATCATCAACATGTCCAGCAGCCTGGGCATCCGCACGATAGCCGAGGGCGTGGAGACATCCGGGCAATTGGCTTTTCTGCGTTTACAAGGGTGCGATGAGGTGCAGGGCTATTATTTCAGCAAGCCACTGCTGGCGGAGCAATTCGAGGCGTTTGCAAGAAATAACTGAGGCAACGTGAGCAATTCATCCCAAATAATCCATTAGGCCGGTATGACGCAGTTTTTTCTAATGAACTATCTGGGTTTATCAAAGATTATGCTGAAGCTGGAGGTAGAAGGCACGTCCGGGCAGCGGCAGATCGGAATACATGCCTGCCGATTTAAAGGTTGGTTCTCTGGCATCCGTATTGAGCAGATTCATCACTTTTGCGCTCACCTCCCAACCGTTGACGAGTTTTTCGCGCCGTAAGGTTAAATCTACCGTGGTGTAATCCGGAATCAGCGGGCGGGTGTCGCCCGGCTCACGCATGCGTCCTGCTACATGATTTATTGTGACACCGGACTGCCATAGCGGCATGAAACGCCAGTCCGCCCGGGCGAACAGCCGTTGATGTGGCGCCAGCCCCGCATCCTGTCCGGTGGCCGCATCCTTCGAGCGCTGCACTGAAACATTGCCCGTCAGGCGCAGGTTGCGATCCGCCTCGAAAGTTGCCTCGAATTCAAAGCCGCGGCCGTTTTTTCCGCCACTGTTCAGATACGATGCGCCTACGGGCAAAATAATGTTGCGCATGTGGTACTGGAAAAAATTCAGACTGGTTTTCAGCTTGTTCACCGGCTGCCATAAAAACCCCAGTTCATCCGTGGTGATGGTCTCAGGTTTGAGACGGGAATTGCCGATGGTCACAGGGTTGTTGATGTTGTACAGTTCAGTGAAGGAAGGCGCCCGGAATGCCGTGCCATGCATGGCTTTGATCACGATATTGTAGGAGGCATCCCACACCAGCGCGATGCGCGGATTGGTGGTGTCGCCGAAGTCGGAATAATGGTCATGCCGCACGCCCGCCGTCAGCGTCCAGTCCCTCGCGAAACTATATTCGTCTTGGGCGAAAGCAAAGGTGACGCTGCGTTTGTGCGGCAGCAAGAACACCAGCGCCGGATTGCCGCTTGCATCGATCACGCCGGGCAGCGGCGCAAAATTCGCATCGAAATTTTTGAATTCCTGCGTCTGGTATAAATCGTCCACACGATGTCCTGTGCCTGCGCGTAGGAGATGTTGTTCAAAACCGGTATAGACGGCGGTCACGCTGGCATGGGTGTGCTGCTCGGCGTGTCCGGGATTGCCGATCATGCCATTGGGGAACGCACCGCCAAATGCACCCGCTGGAAACAAGGTGTAGGCAGGATTGGCGGGATTACTCTTGATGTCGTAATAACCCGCTACTGCGGACACGTCCCAGTTGGGCGACCAGCCGGTTTTTTCATAGCTCGCATCCAGATACAGTCTGGACTCGGGAATGCGCGCGTTGGGATCCAGCGCCGCCGCGAGCCCTGCGCCACTGCCCAGTTCCCGTTGTTGATAACCCGACCTCAAACGCCATGCCCCATAGGACAGGTCGGCGCGTGCATCGATCGACTTGTTTTGTGCATTGACAGGTCCGGGTGCGAGCGACGCTTTTGTGCCGAAAATTGCATCCCAGGCCGTTTGGGCATCTTTCTGAATGATACCCTTCTGGCCATTGGTATTGCTCGCACCGAGATAGAACGCGGCGTCCAGTTCCCACAGTTTTCCGCCATGCTGTATCCACGCCTCGCGTGTGTTGAAGCTGCCGATACGTGCGCCGTATTCGCTGCCCTTGATGTCCGCCGCCGTCCTGGTAATAACGTTAATTACTCCGGAGAAGGCATCTGCGCCATACAGCGCCGATCCCGGCCCGCGTATCACTTCGATGCGCGCTACATTCTCAAGCGGCATGCCGCCCCACATCTGGCTGCGATCACCGGCAAACACATTGGTGATCGGCATGCCATTAACCAGCATCAACACTTCCGAATTGCGGGTGGTATGAATGCCACGAAAGCTGTAAATCGGACCCGAGGCGATATTGTTCATGGAAACATGCAGTCCGGGAACCGACTCCAGAACCTGTTCCAGTCCGGTTGCCCCCATGGCCTTGATATCCTGTGCGGTGATAACAGTTGCACTGGAAGGTGCGCGGGTAATGGCTTGCCGGCCACCGGTGGCGATGCTGACGGTGGAATTATCTCCGTAGATCAGTGCTAGGTCTTCCTCTTCGGAAGGCAGTGCGGTGGCGGAACCTGTCCAGGCTAAAGACAGCATTACGCAAATTGTCAGGCGACGAATGCTCGGTTGCATAGTGGTACTCCCCCGGTGATATCAAACAACATCTTGTTATTGTCTGCCGATGAAAATCGGCGCCTCAGTATGTCTGGTTTCTGGAAAAGTATACAACACTGGCAGGCGGGTTACTCAAGGTATTATATTGCGCCAAGTCCGTTGCCCTATGCCTTCGTAGGCAATTTCACCGCATGGTGTGGGGAAAAGCGTTCCTTCAGGTTTTTCCGCCGCTTCCAGCCAGCATGGCGGCATTCCTGCGAGGAACATCGGAACGAGAAAAATATGAAACTCCCTCGGTGTCAGCCCTAAATCGGCCGCCAGGGAGGCTATCATGCCAGCATAATTCATGCGTAAATTGGGTTTGCCCATCTCCAGCAGGATTATTTCGACCTCGAACGCCATCTTGAAATGTTGTCCTTGATCCAGCCCCTGTTCCCTGGCAAGACTGGCGAGCCACGGCAGGCGTTCGTCGCAGGAATCGATAGGGCGGCCATAGCCGTAAATGTACTTTGACTTTAGTTCTTCGTCCATGAAGTCGCGCAGTGTCTGGCCAAAAGCGACCGCTTTTCCGGCGCGCAGGAAAAAGTCGATGGCGCGCAGGCCGGGGCCGCCGCCATAGATGCGTGCCTCAGAAACCGCCATTGCGGCGGCCAAGCCCAATGCCGGTGTACTTCGACTGCTTCCGGCGAGGGCGGCGACGCGGTTGTTCCAGATGCGCGCATCGGGATAGCTGGTGATTACCCAGATACCATGAAGCAGTTTGACTTGTTCGGGGGTATAACGGCGCCCGGTGATGCCGAACAGATACAGTTCCAGCCAGTCGGCATCGTGCAAGCCCTGATGCAGGTCGAGGCCGCGAAACACCGCGCGCGTACCCGGCCAGCACGCGCCGACTCTGGTGCGCAGGACGCCGATATGGGCCGCCAATAATTCGGGGCCGTTCATGGCAACTCCCTGGCAGCGGGATCGTCTTCCAGTTCCACCGGGTAAAAAGGGAATTGTTTGTAGCCGTAGCCCTCCTGTTCCAGGGCGTGTGCCGCCGCGCCGGGCAGGCGCAGCAGCAGATAGAGCATTTCCCCTTCGTTCGGATTGAACCCCAAATCCGCGAATGCGGCTGCGGCTACACCGCTGACATCCAGAGGCAGTTCGATAATCTTTTCCAGTTGCCAACGTTGCGAGGTCAGCCAGGACAGGCGCGGTGTAGCGCCGATACGAGCCAGCGTTTCAAGCAACTGGCACACGCTGGTGGCAGTGGATACACCGTGGGGGTCGAACCCCGGAGGATGCTCGCGCCGGGGCCAGGTATCCACGAAATCGCTCCGCGTATCAAGGCGGCTGTAGGTATTCCAGGCATCCAGATCGGTGCCGCAAGTGTCCCAGGCGATCATGGCGTCGTATACGTCGCGAGCACCGCGAAAGCGTCCCGCGCCGACGGAGAGTGCGGCGATCAAGGAGGCTGCGGCACTGGAGCCGCCCACGCTGCCGCACATGGCGGCATGCACTGACGCATCGCGCGGGCCGGGATTGGCCAGCGCGACCGCCAAGGCTTCCAGCATGTCGAGTTCGGTAGCGGCGGGCAATTCGTCGCGGAACAGCAGTGCGAGCATTTCGACCCAGCGGGCATTGCCTACCATCTGACCGTAAACGTCGTACCCCCGGCAGAAGGCTGCACGGGTGGCGAAGGGGTTGTCGGGTTCGGGTTCTTCGCGCCAGATGCGCGTGTGGATTTTGTCGGTGCTCATTTCAGGGTTCCCAAGGTTTTCATGCGCAGCACCATCGGCGGCACTTCATCAGGGTCGATGCGCACGTCGAGCAGCGTTGGCCCTTTGCGCCGCAGCATCGCGTCGAAGTCGAGATCGTCTAACTCTTGCGGCGAGTGGATGACGTAACCGGGTATGCCCATGGATTCGGCAAGCTTGCGGTAATCGACCTGTGGCAATTCGTAACCGATGGGTTCGGCATCCGCCAGCCGCTGGCCGTGTTTGACCATTCCCAGCGCACCGTCGTTGAGCACGACGAAAACGACGGAAAGGTTTTCCATGGCGGCCACGGTGATTTCCTGACCGCTCATCAGAAAAGCACCGTCGCCGGTAATGCAGACGACCGGACAGGCTGAATTGCCCCGTGCGATGCCGACCGAAGCACCGATGGCCCATCCCATCGGGCAAAAGTCCATCATCACGCGTAACCAGTTGGCCGTGCCCGAGCGTTGCTCCGGCATTTGCCCATCGACATATAGGGGTGGCCGTTCAATTCGCCGATTCAGCGGTTGGAGATAATGCACCGTCCACACCATGCTGTTGCCGGAGTCGGCGAGGAAGCGAGTGTTGGGCGGGCAGCGCTCGGATAATGCTTTCATCAGGCGTTGCGGCTTGATCGGGGTGGCGTCGGAATCGTAGCTTTCGGGCGACTGGAGGGTGACTCCGGCCAGGCCGTTCGGGCGTCTGATGCACTCGGCGATGCGTGGGGAAATGGCTTTTTGCAGTTCGATCAGGCGTTCACATGTCGAACGAATGTGTCCGCGCACATGGAGCATGGCCATCGGTGAACGCATTAGGTTGTATTCTGAATTGTCGATGTGCACCAGGCGTTTGTTGAGCAGGGAGTCGCACCAGCCGCCGCTGACAAATTCACTGAAGCCAGTGCCGAATGCGAGCACGATGTCCGGTGTGCTGGAGAGCAGGGCGGCTGCGCTGTCGTGGCCGCCGAAGCCGAACACGCCACAATAGGCCGGATGGCGAGGATTGATGTAGCCTTTTGCATCCGGGGTGGTAATGAACCTTGCGCCGATCAGTTCGACCAGCGCCATGATCGTTTCGATTGCATCAATACAGGAGGCGCCGATCACGAACACGGTGCGTGCTGACCGCCGCAGCTCGTCGTTGAGGCGCTGTATCGCGCGCTCATCGATCAGAATCGGCTCCTGTTCGAACAACGCCGCCAGATTGTAGGTGGGGGTGGTGCACTCCCTTGCGCTGCGCAGAATGTCCAGCGGAATAGCCAGGTGCGCCGGGCCGCCGGGGGCTTGGTGCGCTGTCATCAGTGCGTTGGCCAGCTTGCGTTCGAACTGATCGGGGTGTGAAATCATGGCGTTGTAACGCGTGCAGTGACTGAACATGCCAAAGGCGTTGACACCGGTGCTGGAAGATTCCTGTAACGCGCCTCTGCCGAATGAAGGTAGCGGCGGAAGACCGCTGATCGCCAGCAGCGGGACATTGTTGTCGTGCGCGCATGCCACGCCAGTAATTAAGTTGGTTGAACCGGGGCCGGAAGTGGCGCAACACACCCCCAGACGCCCGGTCTCACGGGCATAGCCATCAGCCATGAATGCAGCTCCGGCTTCGTGCCGCGCCACGATTGGTCGAAGACCACCGCGCCGCTGGCTGCGCGCCATCGCGTTAAACAACGGTTCGATGGCGCCGCCCGGCACACCGAATACGTATTCGACGCCTATCTGTTCCAGATAGGCAACCAGCAGATCGGCCACGGTCAGAGCAGCAACGATTGCCGGGCGGGTCGTTATTATGCTGGTCGTGCTGTTGGCAGGCAAAACATAAGCACCCATAAATGAAATATCCTTCTGGTGGGAACCACACTCTATAATCATTATTTGCCGGTGAAGATTGGCATTGTCGGTCTATTGTCAATTACGCTTGCAGGTCGTTATGCTACCGCAATTTTTCGCTAAATCGTACTTTTAGCCCTCAAACCGAGCAAAGGATTTGTAAGCCTGATACTATAACCCCGTCATCAGCATAGAATACCCCCGTCGGTTAAACCGGTAAACAGATTGGTCGCCGATGGTGTACCGGATAGACGAAATTTTGCTAAGGTTTACTTATTTTCAGGTCCGCAAGTTATGGTAACGAAATAAATAACTAACTATGGCTGTAATCACGTCCCCGCCCAGTATTATGTTTCCTGTCCATATGCGGGCGGGCGCGGTGTTACTGGCGATTTCATTGTTGATGACCGCGCCGGCATGGGCGACATTGAAAAATCGTAATCCCTTGTCGGGCGAAACATCGCAGCAGAATTACGTTCGCGTGACTCGCGCCGTTGCGCCCTCCTTGCTGTTGCCTGCTTCGACTTCGCTGGAGACAGACTATGCCGAGGTGATGCGCGCGATTGAAGCGGTTCCGGATGTAATTGTCGTGCCCATTCTGGTTGCCGGTCCCGTAACCGCTGCCGCGACTCGCAACCTTGGCAACAAATTCGCGCAGGCCGACGGCAATATCGCAGTCATCTATCCCGATATCGGCGAACCTTATCGCAGCGTGTTCACGCAAATTGTCGGCGGAATAGAGGACAGGGCCGGGAGACGCGTGACCAATATTGCGGTGGGGGCGAACGTGGATACCGGCGAGTTGAATAATTCGCTGCGTCGCCAGGATACACGGGTGGTGATTGCGCTGGGCAGACAGGGCGTAAAGGTCGCTACCGCGCTGGATAGCAATATCCGCGTCGTGGTGGGTGCTGTGCTGACAGCACCGGAAAACGAAGTGCGCGATCATCCGGTAAATAGCCTGTCGCCGGACCCTGCGCTGCTGTTCTCGCGCCTGAAGAGCTTGATGCCCAAGGCGCGGCGGGTGTTCACTGTGTACGATCCGCGCCAGAATGCATGGATGATGCGTCTGGCGAAAGAGGCTGCACGCGCTCAGGGGCTGGAATTTACGGCCTATGAAGCACAGGACTTGCGCAGTGCGACGCTGGCTTATCAGAAAATTCTCGCCAGCGCCGACAGCAGTCAGGATGCCTTATGGTTGCCGCATGATTCCACCACGGTGGAAGAGGGCTCGGTGCTCCCCTTGGTGCTTGAGGGATCATGGGCGCGTAACCTGGCCGTGTTTTCCAGCAATTTCGGTCATGTCAGGCGCGGCGTGCTGTTCTCGCTGTATCCGAACAATGTCGAACTGGGTCACCATCTTGCCGGTTCCGCATTGGCTTTCATGGCGTCCAGCGATAATGAGGTATCCGGCATGTTCCCGTTGCGTGAAGTGTTGATGGCTATCAACTTACGTACAGCCCAACACCTTGGAATCAATACCAGCCGCCCGCAAAGTTATGATATGACGTTCCCCGCACAATAAGGCGCGCCATTTATGAAGAAAATTTACACGGCCTTTTTCCACGACCTCACCTTCTCGCGCCAGATCGGGATCACGGTGACGCTCGGTATTCTCGCTCTGGCGTTGTTTTCCTCCGTTGCGGGATCATGGCAAGTCAACAAGCGGATGCGCGACAGCCTGATTGAGCAGGGGCAGCAGATCACAGAGAATCTGGCGCGTCAAAGCGCTCTGGCGCTGATTTATGCTTCCGCCGACAATGCTACCGAGGCGGTGAATATCGCCATGGCTTTTCCGGGAATCATCGGCGTGGAAATTCGCGATGTCAACGGGCGTGTGTTGCTGGCACGCGGCAATGCTAACTTTGCCGAATTCCTCGAACAATCCGGCCAGACCAATGGGTTGCAAGCCTCCGCCATACTCAGCACTGAAAGCTCAGAGTCGTGGCGCTTTGCCGCACCGGTCTATTCCCAGCCTTCTGCGGGTTCACCCTTCGGTGAGGTGACTACACCCGAATTCCTCGGCAATGTTTCGGTGGTGATGAGCAAGGCGGATCTGTCCAGAAGAACCGCCGATATTTTTATCTCCAATCTATTTACGTCGTTTTTTTTTGCGTTGATTTTTCTGTTGTTGATCCGTTATCTGACCCGTGGGATGGCGCGCCCGCTCGAACATTTGTCGGCCAGTATGGAACGTGCCCGGATGGGCGAATTGTTGGTGCGCGCCGTGCCCAGCGGACCGAAGGATATTGCCAGGCTGGCGCACGCGTTCAATAGCATGATGTCGGTGCGGGAAGAACATGAAGCTGCCTTGCGCATCGCAGCCATCGCCTTCGAGATCGACGAGGGCATGCTGGTAACGGATAAGCATTCTGTGATTATCCGGGTCAATCAGGCATTCACCCGGATGACTGGTTACAGTGCCGACGAGGCCATCGGCAAGACTCCGGCTCTGCTTCTTCAGTCTGGTCGTCATAACGCCGCCTTCTATCAGGCTATGTGGGAAAGTGTAAATCACAACCATCACTGGCAAGGGGAAATCTGGAACAAGCGCAAGAATGGGGAAATCTACCCCGAGTGGCTTAATATTTCCGCTGTTCTCGGCACAGACGGAAAAGTTGTGAATTATATTGGTTCGTTTATCGACATCACCGAACGTAAACAGGCCGAAAATGATATACACAAACTTGCTTATTATGACCCGCTTAGCCTGCTGCCCAACCGTCGTTATCTGCTTAATCGTCTCCGGCAGGCCATTTCGATCAGCGTACGCAACCAGACTGGCGGCGCACTCATGTTTATTGATCTCGATAATTTCAAGACACTGAACGACACCAAGGGACATGATATTGGTGATTTGCTGCTGATTGAGGTCGCTAAACGCCTGCAAGAGTGCATTCGCGATGGGGATACCGTGTCGCGTTTTGGCGGAGATGAATTTGTGTTGTTGCTGGAGGGCTTGAGCGCTGAGAAGGCGCATGCTGCCGTACAGGCGCGAGGGGTGGGTGAGAAGATACTCGCGGCACTCAGCCAACCCTATTTTCTTGAAGGATGTGAGTTGTATAGTTCATCGAGTATGGGGATCACCTTGTTCATCGATCATGCGGAAAAACTCGATGAGTTGCTAAAACAGGCAGATACGGCCATGTACGAAGCAAAAAAATCCGGCCGCAATGCCTTGCGCTTCTTTGACCCGGTGATGCAGGCTGATCTGGAAAGCCGCGCCCAGCTTGAAGCCGGTTTGCGTGATGCCCTGCGCAATCAGGAATTCCGGCTTTATTACCAGATGCAGGTCAATCACGAGGGGGAGATTGTCGGGGCAGAAGTCCTGCTGCGCTGGTTCTCTCCCGGTGCGGGTCTGGTCTCGCCGCTGCAATTTATTCCGCTGGCGGAGGAGACGGGACTCATACTGCCAATCGGACATTGGGTGCTGGAAAGCGCCTGTCAACAACTAAAGGCCTGGGAGCGTGAGCCGCATACCCGCGATTTGCTGCTCGCCGTCAACGTCAGCGGACGACAGTTCCGCCAGACGGATTTCGTCGCACAAGTCATCGAAGTCATCCGTCAGACCGGCATCAATCCGGAGCGATTAAAGCTTGAGCTGACCGAAAGTATCGTGCTCGATAATGTTGACGACACCATCGCCAAGATGCAGGCATTAAAGCAAGCTGGCGTGCGCTTCTCCATGGACGACTTCGGCACGGGGTATTCATCGCTGTCCTATCTGACCCGGTTGCCACTCGATCAATTGAAAATTGATCAATCTTTTGTGCGCAACATTGGCACAAGACCCACCGATGCGGTGATCGTTCAAACCATCATCGGCATGGCCAATAACCTGGGCATGGAAGTGATAGCCGAAGGCGTGGAAACACAAGCGCAATGTGATTTCATCATGGCTGCCGGATGCATGCGTTATCAGGGTTATTTGTTCGGCAAACCGGTGCCGATTGAGCAATTTGAGGCGCAGCTGAAGCCGGGTTAATCCGGCTTGATTGCTGGCGTATGATTAGCCTCAGCGACTTTTAATGACCAGCAATGCGCCCAGCAAACTTTCCACCAGATAGAGTGCGCTGGACAGACCGTGCAGCATTTTGAACTGATCGGCGAGCGGGCTGTGCATCACATAAAGCGGCAATGCCTGTGTCTTCAGGTCAGCCATGACAGGCTGTATGCCGAACTGTATTGTCAATGTAATCAACAGCATGATTGCAACTGTCCAGAATGCTTGCAGACGCATGACTGCGCGGCCGGACTGACTCGCGTAGTGCGCCAGCAGATACGCCCCGCAAATCATGCCGAGGTAGCCCGACCAGACAAATAGTTCTCCGGCCAGCATGCCCGCCAGTTGTCTGTCGGGTTGGGCATGGAACAGGGCAGGCACGGCGAGATAGCCGATGGCCCACAAGCTGCCGACCCAGGCGGTGATGGATAAAGAGGCGAGGTGTGCAGTGATATTTTTCATGGCGTGCAGCGTAGCACAGGCAAGCCGGGTGGGGTGAGCGTTCGCTGTGTCTGTCAACCTGGCGCCGTCTGATATGACCAGAACCAGGTTGAAGGGCGAGTCGGTTTTATTCGCCTTCGCCTACGGCTTCGAGAGTACCGGTACCCAGGAATCCACGTCCCTGGGCAAAGTAGACGTTAATGGGCTTCTCGTTGCGCAGCACATCGAGGACGCTCTGGAACATGCTGGAAGGGAGATGCATCTTGATAATTCCGCCTGTGTACGCATCGGCCTCAAAGAACATGCCGGGGTCATTGAATCTAACCCAGGCCAGCGTTTTTCCGCTTGCGTCATTGAGTTGAATCTGAGCGCGGTTGGTTTGATAACCTTCCGGACTGCCATAAAACAAAATGTGGTAGCTCGATACGTTGGACATTTTAACTCTCCTTGTGATGTTGTCGTGGCAGGTGGCAGTTGTAGCGTTGCATCCGGTGCGCCACCCATTACACCGAATCCGGGCAAATGCAGATTTGTTGGACGATTGAAGGAAGATGTGACGGGTGGCAGGGTTATCGGCATGCACAGGCAATGACTCGCATGATTTCGGTTGCCCCCCGGCTATTCCGATTCGCTCATCGGTGTGCAGTCTTGCAGATTTAGAGTCTGAGTGCCATATGTCAAACTGCCTATGTAATCCGGCATGGTCATCATCTCAATCCGGCTGTGGCGTGTGCGTCCAGTAACGGCGATGCGTTTTGCGATAGCGTTCGACGCTCAGCCTATGTGCGTTCATCTCGATCAGAATCGCGCCGTCCCTGTCCGAGCGCAGCAGTTGCGCGCCGCTGTCGGCATAACGTGTGTGCCGGGCATGGCACGTAACTATGTCGGTGAAAGTCCGGCAGCCAGGTTTTCGCAGAGCCGAAGGCTAGGAGAACGGCAAGGGCGTTGTCGCGAGGCAGGGTCTGAAGGAAGCTGAATCCAAAGCTGCGGGGCG
>JAURZN010000145.1 GCA_030653355.1 Gallionella sp.
ATAATCTGCACAATTGAATTTCCCGGAGCGGCAAACCCGTGCAAGTCCAACCCAACGTTGAAGCACACTCCCACGCACAAACGGTCTGCAACTGCGCAAAGGCCGCGTCTGTGCGTGGGAGGTGCTCAACTTAACGTTAGCGGTCACACTATGATGGGTCTAGTTATTCTTGTCGCAATCGGGTTGTACCTGCTGATTTCGTTTGGTGTAGTTGCATGGGCAATCAGCCATGCGAAGAAGAGCGGCAAGAGCGCAAAACGCTGGGGCTGGGGCGCTGCGCTGGCGATGTATCTGATCCCTTTCTGGGACTGGATACCGACGGTGGCAGTGCATCAGTTTTACTGCGCGAAAGATTCAGGATTCTGGGTTTATAAAACGCTGGATCAGTGGAAGGTGGAGAATCCGGGTGTGATGGAGACGTTAGTTGCGAATAAAGGCGCACCTCAAACTCAGGACCGATTTGATGAAGGACATGGAGTAACGGATACCTACCTGCTCAACGACCGTTTCAACTGGATCATCATAAAGCGAGATATTTTCAGTTTGCTGCCGATCATGCGCTTCGAACAACAGGTGAAGGATGTCAAGAAGGATGAAGTGCTGGCACGTTATGTTGATTATGCAACTGGTAATTCAATCAAGAACACAATTGGCCCGCCTGGCCCGCTGAAGTTTTGGTTACATAGTGGTCATTGTGGTGGTGGGGAGATGAACGATAGCAAGCTTGCACATTTTTTTATTGCGGCAAAAAATATAAATGAAAAATGAGCTGGCAAATGAGCAAAATTCAAGGCCTCAGCGTATCCATATGACCGCTAACCCTGCGCTCAAGCGGGACTGCGCAAAAGCGCGCAGCCCCTTAGCTTCACGTGTGTGCCGGGCATGGCACGTAACTATGTCGGTGAAAGTCCGGCAGCCAGGTTTTCGCAGAGCCGAAGGCTAGGAGAACGGCAAGGGCGTTGTCGCGAGGCAGGGTCTGAAGGAAGCTGAATCCAAAGCTGCGGGGCG
>JAURZN010000153.1 GCA_030653355.1 Gallionella sp.
GCCGTCAGCTTCAGCGGGTACGCGACCCGAACTTGCTGCGGAAGAATTTATACCGGAAATGATAATCTCCTATTGCTTTACACTACAGGGGATTATACGCTACCATTAACCAAAGCACACACCTTTGCGGAACGGCTAGCCTTTTCTTGGGTTACTTTCTTTTGGCGACGCAAAAGAAAGTAACTAGCTGTCGGGCTACCCCCGACGGTTTTCAACCATACGGCGCAATGCCAGTTGATTATTGCGTCCTACCTAGCCACATTTAATCCTTACGCGTTAGCCGAAACTTTTAGATATGAAACAAATGCAGCACAAACAACAAGCATAAACTTGGCATCCGCATAGGAAATATTAGCGTCATCAACAAGAGAATGCCTCACTCCAGAAGCATCGCTTGTATAGCCATATAACTGATTGAAAGCCTTAGAAAGCACGGGATGTAAATTTTGAATCTTCTTAAGTGCATCACCCAAAGTCGCAGACTTATTTCCACTTACCAATCTACAGGCTGCCTCAACAGCCGAGATCGATTCCTTGATCGAGTTGCGATAGTCCGGCGCTTGTTTGTCACTCAACATTCTTAGAGCAGCCTCAAGATGTATGCGAACCGGTTTTTCCGGGTGCTCTAGCCCATCCTCAATTGCGGCAATTTCCTGCTTGTCTGTAATCTCAGCAATTTCCTTACCGACAAAACGATAAGCCGCGTTTTGCTCTTCAAGAACATTGTTGACCCAATCACGGGATTTATCGTCAAGTAGATTGCTTTGGTCGAGTGAAATTTCCTCGATGAAATCGTAAACTGCAAACCATTCGCAAGTCAGAAAGTGTTTTTTAAGTTGGTCGTAAGCGCCTTCATATCTATGCCGCGAATGAAACTCTGGAAGGGCGTCGAGGTCTTTGTTAAAAAAATTGAACCATAGACGTTTCATCATCATATCGATGCGCTGGTTGGTTTCTTGAAACCTGTAGTCTCTATGATCGTATTTATCCCAGATTGTTACCTTGAGAACATTCCAGAGCTTTGTACGTAACGCCTCGTCAATAGATTCTCGTTGAAAAGCCTGCTCCAATGGAGAATAGCCATGCCGCTGTGAAAATCTTGCCATTGCAGATTATCCTTTACCGTATCTTCGGTGTCCCGCACACCACATCCGCGTTCTGCGCACGGTTCCTCAGCGCATGATCCATCAGCACCAGTGCGACCATCGCCTCGGCGATGGGCGTGGCGCGGATGCCGACGCAGGGGTCGTGGCGACCTTCGGTGGCGACGGTCACCGGATTGCCCGCCTTGTCGATGGAGTGACGCGGCAATCGGATGCTGGATGTAGGTTTGATGGCGTAGTTCGCCACGATGTCCTGCCCGGTGGAAATTCCGCCCAGGATGCCGCCCGCATGATTGGACAAAAACCCTTCCGGCGTCATCTCGTCGCCGTGCTCGCTGCCCTTCTGTGTCACGCAGCCGAAGCCCGCGCCTATCTCAACCCCCTTGACCGCATTGATGTTCATCAGCGCGTAGGCGATTTCGGCATCCAGTCGGTCAAACACCGGCTCGCCCCAGCCAACGGGGACATGCTGTGCGACCACGGTCAGCTTCGCACCTATGGAATCGCCGGATTTGCGCACCGCGTCCATGTAATCTTCCAGCTGCGCGACATAGCTCGCGTCAGCGACGAAAAAACTGTTGCCCTCGGCGCGTACCTCATCCCAGCTTTTAAACGGCACTGCGATCTCGCCCAGTTGCGCAAGATAACCGCGCACCACGACGCCGTATTTTTCATACAGCCATTTTTTCGCGATCGCCCCTGCCGCAACACGACTTGCCGTTTCGCGTGCCGATGCCCGTCCGCCGCCTCTATGATCGCGAAAGCCGTATTTTTGCGTGTAGGTGTAATCGGCGTGCCCCGGACGGAAGGTCTCGGCAATATTGCCGTAATCCTTGCTGCGCTGGTCTTCGTTGCGAATCAGCAAGGCGATCGGTGTGCCGGTCGTCTTGCCCTCGAACACGCCGGAGAGAATTTCCACCGTATCCGACTCGCGCCGTTGCGTGACATGTCGCGAGGTGCCGGGCTTACGCCTGTCCAGATCAAGCTGGATATCCGCCTCACATAGCGCCAACCCCGGCGGACAGCCATCCACCACGCAGCCGATCGCCGCCCCGTGTGATTCGCCGAACGAAGTCACTGTAAATAATGTGCCGAGTGTATTTCCTGACATAAGTAATCCAGTCGAAAAGATGCGCAAATAGGGCGCGCAGTTTACCATACAGCACACCGTCGTTCCGGCCTGCGCCTGAATGACTCCTTTGGAGGTTTATTGATGAAAGTCATCTTGATGACCGCAGCAGGCGATGCCAGCGTGCTGCAAAGCTGTGACATTGCCCTAGCTGAACTGGCCTCACCCTACCACCTGCGCGTCAAGCTCGCCGCCGCCGGGGTTAATCCGCTGGACTGCAAATTACGCAGCAAACCGGCCTACTATCCCGACCAGCTACCTGCGATACTCGGCTGCGATGGCGCGGGCATCGTCGAACAAACCGGCAGTCTTGTGACGCGTTTCAAAGTCGGCGATGCGGTATTTTTCTGTAACGGCGGTCTGGGCGACGAACCCGGCAATTACGCCGAATACACCACGCTGCATGAGGAATATTGCGCCGCCGCACCGGCCAACATCCCGTTGCAGGACTCAGCCGCGCTGCCGCTGGTCTGCATTACCGTCTGGGAGGCCTTGATCGAACGCGCCCAGCTGCAAGCCGGTCAGACGCTGCTGATACACGCGGCTGCCGGCGGTGTGGGCCACATCGCCGTGCAACTCGCCCATCATCTGGGCGCACGCATCGCTGTCACCGTCAGCGACACCAAAAAGGCCGGGCTGGCGCAGGCACTCGGTGCTGAAAAAATTATCTACTACAAAGAACAGGACTTCGTGCAGGAAACACTGAACTGGACCGAGGGCAAGGGCGTGGACGTAGTGTTCGACACGGTGGGCGGCGACACTTTTCTGAAATCGCTGCACGCCGCGCGCATCGGCGGCAAAATCGTCAGCATCCTTGCCACCCCGCTGTCGCTGGCGGATGCACAACTGGCAAGACTGCGCAACCTGTCGCTATGCTTTGAACTGATGCTCACCCCGCAAATAATGAAGCTGCACGAGGAGCGCATCCGCCAGCGCAGGATACTGGAACAATGCGCCGCGCTGGTTGAAAAGGGCGAACTCGGCGTGCTAATCACCCATCGTTTCCCGCTGAAGCAAGCCGCCGCCGCGCACCGCCTGATCGAAGCCGGCGGCATGACGGGCAAGATCATTCTGACGATGGACTAATATGCTGACAGACACACACTGCCATCTGGACGCCGCCGAATTCGGCTCCGATCAGGACAAGCTGCTGCGGGCTGCACAGGCCGCAGGGGTAACACACATCGTGGTGCCTGCTGTCGAGCGCGCCAATTTCGCCTCGGTGCGCGCGCTTTGCGAACGCCTCCCCGCCTGCTTCCCCGCGTACGGCATCCATCCCATGTATGCAGCTCATGCAGATGAAAATGACCTGCTTGTGCTGCGCGACTATCTGCGCGACGGGCATCCCGTCGCGGTCGGCGAAATCGGCCTGGATTTTTATATCGAGCACTATGACCAGAAGCAACAGGAATACTTTTTTGTCGAACAACTCAAGCTGGCCCGCGAATTCGACCTGCCGGTGCTGCTGCACATCCGCCGCGCGCAGGACACCGTGCTCAAACACCTGCGCCAGATCAGGGTGCGCGGCGGCATCGCCCATGCCTTCAGCGGCAGCCGGCAGCAGGCGGACGAATTTATCAAGCTGGGCTTCAGGCTAGGTTTTGGCGGGGCGATGACCTATCCGCGCGCCACGCGTCTGCGCGCACTCGCCGCAACCCTGCCGCTTTCCAGCATCGTGCTGGAAACCGACGCACCCGACATACCACCTGCATTTATCGACCGCACACACCCGAACAAACCGGAGTATCTGCAACGCATCGCACAAACTCTGGCAGAGTTACGCGATCTATCGCTGGCAGAACTAGCCCAAGCCACCACAGAAAATGCGTTAGCCGTATTGCCCAAACTCAATATTCCCATCGAACTACCGTCAGGACAGGCACCGTCAGCATGACCGAAACCGCCAGCCTGCTTTCGCTTTTCACCAGCAGCTTCCTCGCCGCCACCTTGTTGCCCGGCGGCTCGGAAGCCGTACTGTTTGCCGTACTCAAAGGCTACCCGGAGTTGCTATGGACAGCACTCGCACTCGCCACACTGGGCAATACGCTGGGCGGCCTGGTCAGCTTCGGCATGGGATGGTTGCTGCCGCAGACCCAGCAATTGAAGCACGTAGAAAAATTGCGCCGCTACGGCACTCCCGCCCTGCTGCTCGCCTGGGTGCCCCTGATCGGCGACGCGCTGTGCCTCGCCGCGGGCTGGCTGCGGCTCTGCTGGTGGCAGGCCGCGCTGTTCATGACCATCGGCAAGTTTGCGCGATACTGGGTGATAGCGCAGATATAGGCAGTGGTGAGTGGTGAGTGGTGAGTGGTGAGTGGTGAGTGGTGAGTGGTAACCGCTACTCACCCCTAACCATTCCCAATCCCCAGCCCACACCGAAGCCGGTCACTTCACTGGCGACGCTGCCCAGGCCACCTTCGCAGCGGCTGGCGGACAAGTCCACATGCAGCCAGGGCGTATCGTGTTCCACGAAGCGTTTGAGAAAGCGTGTGGCCAGGATATGGTCGGCTTCACCGTCCAGTGTGCATTGCTTGATGTCGGCCACCTTGGAATCGAGCGCAGCTTCGTAGTCCTCATCCAGAGGAAAGGCGCACAGGCGCTCGCCGACCTGTTTGCCGACGCTGACCGCGCGCTGCGCCAGTTCGTCCGTAGTGGCGAACACGCCGCTGTAGCGCGCACCCAAAGCCGTCGCCATGCTGCCGGTCAGGGTGGCGAAGTCGATCATCAGATCAGGCTTCTCGCGCGAAGCCAGAGTCAGCGTATCAGCCAGCACCATGCGACCCTCGGCATCGGTATGCATCACCTCTATGGTCGTGCCGTTGAGCGCCCTGACGATATCGTTCTGCTTATAGGCTTTGGGGCTGATGTGGTTCTGCGCCAGCGCCAGCCAGCAATCGATATTCACCGGCAGCTTCTGCTGGCTGGCAGCCAGTAAAATACCCAGCGCAACGCCGGACCCGTTCATGTCCTCGTGCATGTTGTGCATGTAGCGCGAGGGTTTGAGATTGTGCCCGCCGGTATCGAAGCAGATGCCCTTGCCGACCAGCGCCACGGTCCGCTTCGCTTTGGGGTGTTTGTAGGAGAGATGCACGATGGCGGCATCATCAATTTCGCTGCCCTGCGCCACCGCGACAAACGCGCCCGCGCCCATCTTGCGCAACGCTTGCATGTCGTATTCCGAATGCTGCCAGCCGTGCTCTTGCGCCAGTTTCTTCACGCGCTTGCGATATTGCCCCGGCGTCAGTTCATTCGGCGGCAAAACGGTCAGCGTGCGGCACAACAGATTGCCTTCTGCCTGAGCCTTGAGCCCCTGCATAGCCTTGCTGTCGTCGAATCCGTAAATTGCGATTTTTTGCAGCGGCTTGCGCTCGTCCTTCTTCTTATGCACTGGCAGCAAGGCGCCATTCACCCACGCCGCATAGGCCGCCAGTTCGGCCGCCCGCTGCCGCTGCGCCGCATCGCCCAGCACCACGATGGCGACAGACTTGGGTTGCTCGTCCAGCAAGGTTTGCAATGCCTTGCGCACCCCCGTTTGCAGCGCGAAGGGGTCTTTCCCGAAATCCAGCATCGCCCACGCGATCAGGCCGCCATCCGCCGTATTGGCCGCAACGGGTGTCTTGGCCAGCTCCTCGACTTTCATGCCGCGACGTGCCAGCACCGCACGAAGCAGATCGGTATGCGGCACGCCTTCCGGCAGGGTCTTGGCCTTGGGGAAAATCGCCAGCACATGCTGCGCGGAGAGCGTGTCTGGTTGAGTCTGAAACAGAGTGAGTTGTGCTAGCATTACGTCCTCATTTTTATTGGCTTGTCATTCCGGATTCCACTGGCGATGACGTTACAAGAGCCGCGATTATACAGACCACTATGCGCACCTACCTCGATCTCATGCAGCATGTGCTGGAACACGGCACAAAAAAATCCGACCGCACCGGAACCGGCACGGTCAGCGTATTCGGCTATCAGATGCGCTTCGACCTGTCACAGGGATTCCCGCTGGTCACCACCAAGAAGTGCCACATGAAATCCATCATCCACGAACTGCTGTGGTTCCTGCAGGGCGACACCAATATTCGCTACCTGAAGGAAAACGGGGTAAAAATATGGGATGAGTGGGCCAATGAAAACGGCGATCTGGGTCCGGTATATGGCAAGCAATGGCGCTCCTGGAAGGCTGTCGACGGCCGCGTGGTCGACCAGATCAAGATTGCAGTGGATCAGCTCAAGAACAATCCGGATTCCCGACGCATCATCGTCTCCGCCTGGAACGTAGGCGAGCTGGACAAGATGGCGCTCGCGCCCTGTCACGCCTTTTTCCAGTTTTACGTAGCCGACGGCAAACTGTCCTGCCAGCTCTACCAGCGCAGCGCCGAAATCTTCCTCGGCGTGCCGTTCAACATCGCCAGCTATGCGTTGCTGACGATGATGATGGCGCAGGTATGCGGCCTCGAACCGGGCGACTTCGTGCACACCTTCGGCGATGCGCACCTGTACCTGAACCACATGGAGCAGACCACGCTGCAACTGTCGCGCGAGCCCCGCCCGCTGCCTGTCATGAAGATAAACCCCGATGTGAAAGACATCCTCGGCTTCCACTATGAGGACTTCACGCTGGAAGGCTACGACCCGCATCCGGCAATCAAGGCGCCGGTGGCCGTTTAGGATTGAGGATTGAGTGGAGGGGTGGATGAAATATAGTGATTTACTGGTTTGGCAGAGAGCAATGGACTTGGTGACATCTATTTACCAAATCACGGCCACATTCCCAGGCGAGGAACGCTTCGGACTGTCGTCCCAAGCTAGGCGTGCCGCTGTTTCCATTCCATCCAATATCGCTGAAGGCCATGGCAGAAAGTCATCAGGCGCATACTCAAACCACCTCTCGATTGCACTGGGCTCTTTAATGGAGCTTGAAACACAAATTCAAGTGGCGGCCAGATTAGAGTTTATTGGTGACAAAGAGGTAACCACGATATTGGCTCAAACTGATGAGATTGGAAAAATGTTGTCTGACTTAAAGAAATCCATCTCCACCCAATCGGAATGACCATGCCACCCACCTCAATCCTCAATCCTAAAATCTCAATCCTAGTTGCCATGGCGAAGAACCGCACCATCGGCATAAATAACACCTTGCCGTGGCGCTGTCCGGAGGATTTGAAGCACTTCAAGGCGCTCACCATGGGGCACCACATGATCATGGGCCGAAAGACGTTCGATTCCATCGGCAAGCCCTTGCCGGGGCGCACCACGGTGGTAGTCACGCGCGACCGCAATTTAACCATCGCAGGCTGTCTGGTCGCGCATTCGCTGCCGGAGGCGATTGCAGCCTGCGGGGACGATACTCGAATATTCATCGTGGGCGGCGCGGAGATTTACACCCAGGCCATGCCGCTGGCCGATACGCTGTACCTCACCGAAATCCAGTCTGACGTAAACGGCGATGCCTGGTTTCCTGAATTCGACCAGACAGAGTGGCATGAAGCCGCGCGCGAAATACGTCGCCAGGAAACGCCGCAGGCGCTGGAATACCACTTCGTCACCTACAGCAAGAAGACATGAACACTCTCGAACTGCTGGCTCCGGCCAAAACCGCCGACATCGGCCGCGATGCCATCCTGCACGGCGCGGACGCGGTCTACATCGGCGGTCCTTCTTTCGGCGCGCGCCATAATGCGGGAAATTCGATCAGTGACATCGCAGAACTCGTCAGCCATGCGCACAAGTATAACGCGCAGATTTTCGTCACACTCAACACCATGCTGCACGATTCCGAACTGGAAGAGGCCAGAAAACTGGCAATCGACTGTTACGAGGCGGGAGTCGATGCGCTGATCGTGCAGGACATGGGCCTGCTGGAACTGGATCTGCCCCCGATCGCACTGCACGCCTCGACCCAGTGCGACATCCGCACCCCGCAAAAGGCCAAGTTTCTGTCCGATGTCGGCTTTTCGCAGATCGTGCTGGCGCGTGAACTGAATCTGCGCGAGATCGCCGCGATACGCGCAACCGTACCTCAGGACACGATCATCGAGCACTTCATCCACGGCGCGCTGTGCGTGGCCTACTCAGGTCAGTGCTACATCAGCCACGCGCATACCGGCCGCTCCGCCAACCGCGGCGACTGCTCGCAAGCCTGCCGCCTGCCCTATACGCTGGAAGACAGCAAGGGGCGCGTGGTCGCCTTCGACAAACACCTGCTGTCGGTCAAGGACAACAACCAGAGCGACAACTTGCGCGCGCTGATCGATGCGGGTGCACGCAGCTTCAAGATAGAGGGCCGCTACAAGGATGCGTCCTATGTGAAGAACATCACCGGCCACTATCGACAACTGCTTGACGACATACTGAATGAACGCCCTGAACTGGCCGCATCCTCCAGCGGCAATACCAGACTGCTGTTCACGCCCGATCCAGACAAGACCTTCCATCGCGGCGCGACGGACTATTTCACCCATGGCCGCAAGGCCGACATCGGCGCGTTCGACGCGCCGTCTTTCGTCGGCACCGCCCTCGGCACGGTGGCTGGCATGGGGGACGACTGGTTCGATCTGGAAACGGACGAGACGCTTGCCAACAGCGACGGGCTGAATTATCTGAACCGGCGCGAGGTGGTCGGCCTGCAGGCGAATGTCGTCAAGCGTCAGGACGGGGGGATCTGGCGCATCTGGCCGAACGAGGCGATCAAGGATCTGCCCGGTCTGCGGGCTGGCATCTCCATCAACCGCAACCGCGATCATGCCTGGGAACACGCGCTCACCAGAAAATCGTCCGAGCGCCGCATCGGAATCAGCGCAACCTTTTCGGATGATGACAGCGGTTTTGCGCTGACCTTAAAGGATGAGGACGGCATCGAGGCGACATCCACCCTCGCCTGCGACAAGCAACAGGCGCTGCACCGCGACGAGGCCGAAGGCGCGCTGCGCGAACAGCTGTCGCGCTTCGGCAGCAGCGATTTTCTGTTGCAAGAACTTGCCGTCAACTGGTCGAAACCCTGGTTCGTGCCGAGCTCGCTGGTCAACCGCCTGCGCCGCGATGCCGTCAAAAAACTCGAAGTCGCGCGCCTGTCCTCTTATGCACGCCCGCCGCGCAAGGCATCCGCAGTCGACGCGGCCTATCCGGAAGAAGCGCTTTCCTACCTTGCCAACGTTAACAACCAGGCGGCGCATGCCTTCTACACAAAACACGGCGTCAAGCTGATCGCAGCGTCCTACGAGGCGCATCAGGAAAAGGGAGAAGTCTCGCTGATGATCACCCGCCACTGCCTGCGCTATTCCCTGAGTCTGTGCCCGAAACAGGCCAAAGGGGTAATAGGCGTACAGGGAAAGGTGCGTGCAGAGCCGATGACGCTGGTCAACGGCAGCGAGAGGCTCACCCTGAAGTTCGACTGCCGTGCCTGCGAGATGCATGTCATGGGTAAAATTAAAAAACACATCCTGAAAGCCGTCGCATTTCATCCGAAACGACCCTAGGGAAACGCTGGCATCCCTCATTTCATGTTGTTCGGAAAAAGGGCTGGCTGCAACACCCCGAACAATTTTGCGCACAACCACACAATGAACAGCGAGTAGAATTATTTCAGCAACGCCTCAAACTGTTCGATCGGCACCGGTTTGCTGAATAGATACCCTTGATAGTGGTGACAACCATAGAAGGATAACAATTCTCGCTGTTCTTCGGTCTCCACGCCTTCGGCAATAACGTTCAGTCTAAGGCTGTGTGCCATCGCAATGATGGTTTGTACGATTGTGTTGTTACCCCCTTCAACGGATATGTCGCGCACAAACGACATGTCTATCTTGAGTTGATCGAGTGGTAGACGCTTCAGGTATTGCAAGGATGAATAGCCGGTGCCGAAATCATCCATCGAAAACTGTATGCCAGTTTCTTTCAGCGTGTGCATGATTGCAATGATATCTTCGATATCCTTCACCAGCATGCTTTCGGTCAGCTCCAGTTTGAGCCGCGTTGGATCGATGCCATAGTGTTGCACGGCAGCCTGCACTTGAGCTGCGAAATCCGCCTGACGGAACTGCCGGGCACTGACGTTCACCGCCAGCGTCAAATCGCGCCTCAGCGCATCATGTTTCCACGCCTTGAGCTGAGCACAGGCCGTTTCCAGCACCCATAGGCCAATCGGCAGGATTAAGCCGGTTTCTTCAGCCAGCGGAATGAATTGGAAGGGAGGCACCAGACCGCGCTCGGGATGTATCCAGCGTATCAATGCCTCCGCGCCGATGGCACGACCCATGCCGTCCATCTGAATCTGGTAATACAACTGGAATTGCTGGAGATCAAGAGCCTTGCGCAAATCGTTTTCGAGGGATGCTCGGAGATCGACATTTTCCTGCATCTTTGAATCAAAGAAACGCAGCGTGTTACGGCCTGCCTTCTTGGCCTGATACATGGCTATGTCGGCCTGCTTCATCAGCTCATCCATTGTTTGCTTATGGTCGTTGAACAGGGTCACCCCTATGCTCGGCGTGCTATGACATTCGTGTTCAGCCAGCTGATAAGGCTGGTTAAGCGCGACAATAATTTTTTCGCCGATCGCTTCCGTCTGCTCTGCGGCCTCAGAAATGTGTTCACTCAGACCTTCCAGCAAAACCACGAACTCATCACCGCCCAGGCGCGCCACTGTGTCATCTTCTCGCACACACGATTCCAGACGACGCGCGACCTGCTGCAGTAACAGGTCGCCGATTTCATGACCGAGCGTATCGTTGAGCGTCTTAAAATTATCCAGGTCAATAAATAGCAGCGCTCCTTCCCGCTTGCTGCGATGGACTAAACCGCTCCGCGGTATGGGCGCTCCGTAGCTGCATCTGTGGTAGGTTTTAAGCGTGTAAGTAGTTGACATCAAAGTTCTATTGCTTAAGTTGGGAATTGAGGCAATCCGCCTCGTTTTTCGACAAGGAGCAGG
>JAURZN010000154.1 GCA_030653355.1 Gallionella sp.
GCCGTCAGCTTCAGCGGGTACGCGACCCGAACTTGCTGCGGAAGAATTTATACCGGAAATGATAATCTCCTATTGCTTTACACTACAGGGGATTATACGCTACCATTAACCAAAGCACACACCTTTGCGGAACGGCTAGCCCACAAGCTGCACCTGATGGAAAAAATGAAGCTGGGCAGCACTGCGGAACTGGTGCGCTATGCGGTCGAACACAAATTGTTCCAGGATTGATCATGCTGACGTTTTTGTCAGCATCAGCATCCACTAGACGCGATAGAGCAGCATCACAGTCCAGATTTGTGGTTGAACTGCTTGTCTCGCCTCCCCGAATCAGGCATTCAGGCGTGAGATTACCCAAGAAAATAACTTATAAAACAAATGGATAGCGCGACTATCTTTGCAATACTTCCCACTTCCCACTTCCCACTTCCCACTTCCCACTTCCCACTTCCCACTTCCCACTTCCCACTTCCCACTTCCCACTTCCCAAAGCACACTAGGGAAATTCCTACTGAACATAAGTATTGCCGAGAAATAAATCAGCATCTCCTGATGGTGACGACAGAATCGATCTGTGCATAATCGCCGCGCTTGAGTAATTTGCATGACATCTCGGCGGAATCGTCAAACCACCGTTGAGTGGCGCAGCAATTTTTTCGGGAGTAAATGTCATGAAGCTGGAACTTATACTTGCAGTCGCGAAATCGCAAGGCATCAGTCCCGGTATCTTCACGGTTTTTTTCGCCGCCCCGCTCCTGAAAACAGGCAGAAGTTCGGACGGCCGCATGGCCCGGAACTTGCCAGCGTGGGCAGTCACATCCCCGAGCCTGCTCTCGCCATCAGGGACGAAGCCACAGTGAGTCTGACGAAAAATAAGTACAGTATTCGGCGACAAGTCTTTTTTCTGACTTTCATCCCCATGCTGGTCATGACGATCAGCCTGGAAGCCTTCTTCCTGCATACCCGTTTCTCCGATCTGGACAACGGCTTGCTGGAACGGGGCAAGCTCATCGCGCACCAGTTGGCATCCAGTAGTGAATATGGCGTGTTTTCAAATAACACACCGTTTCTGCACAACATAGCCCAAGGCGTTTTGCAGCAACCCGATGTGCGCGGTGTGGTTATTCTGAATGCCGCTTCCGAACCGCTGATTGCGGTCGGCGGACTTTTCGATGCGTATGCAAATGCAAACCTCAAAGCAAGCGACTTCATCAAGCAGGGGCAATTCAACCGCTTTCGTGAGGTCAATAGCACGGAAAATCTGCCAATCACGATACGTCACAACCGCGAAGGCGTGTGGATATTTCAACCCATATTTCCGGCGCAAGTCGTATTGAATGACCTGGATGCTCATACGCCCGCGCGGCATGTGGGGGCGGCCATCGTGGAAATGAGCAATGCGCGTGTGCTGCAAATCAAGAACCAGACGCTGATCTATACCATACTGGCAACCTTGCTGTTTTTTTCCGCCACGCTTTACCTGATACACCTTGCCGGTCGCCGCATTACCAACCCTATTCGCAATCTGAGTGAGGCGATCCAGACGATAGGCGAGGGCGATCTTGAAACACGCGTTTCTGTTTTTACACGTATCAGGGAGCTGAATACTCTGGCGCGTGGCATCAATAATATGGCGGAACAACTGCTGCAGGATCGTATGTTGCTGCAACGTCGGGTGGATGAGGCTACTTCTGAATTACGCGACAAAAAGGAGGGGGCGGAACGCGCCAATCATGACAAGAGCCGCTTCCTGGCGGCGGCCAGTCACGATATGCGCCAACCCATACATGCCCTGGGTTTATATCTGGCCGAACTGAGACGCAAGATTTCCGGCACGGAGCAGCAGCGCCTGATCGGGCAGGTAGAGCACTCCGTCGATGCAATTTCGACGCTGATAAACGCCTTGCTTGATATTTCCAAGCTGGATGCTGGGGCGATCGTGCCGCAGAAACAGATATGTGACCTGTATGTGCTGCTGGAACGACTCGGGGCGAATTTTAAGATGCTGGCGGACAGCAAAAATATCAGGCTGGTGGTTCGCCCTTTTCATGGATATGCAAATAGCGATCCCGTCCTGCTGGAACGCATCTTGATGAATCTGCTTAGCAATGCGATACGTTATACCCCGCCGGGCGGCACCGTTCTGATTGCCTGCAGGAAGCGTGGCAATCAGTTGCGTATCGAAGTGCGAGACAATGGCATCGGCATTGCTCAGGCCGACCAGGCCAATATTTTCCGTGAATTCTTTCAGTTGTCCCAGCCGCAACTGGATACGCAAAGTGGAACCGGGCTAGGGCTGTCCATCGTTGACCGATTGGTCAAGTTGCTGGGTCATCACATTGCGTTACGCTCGGTACCCGGAAAGGGTTCACTGTTCGCGCTCGATCTTGCCGCCGCGCCCAAGCCTGTTGAGCATGCTGCCATCCCGGAGTTTTTTGTATTGCCTGAGCCATTTAGCGAAGTCGTGTCGTTGGCGGGGAAGAAATTGCTGATCGTGGACGACGATAAGCTGGTGCTGGATAGCACGGCGACGCTGCTCGCATCCTGGGGGTGTGTGGTGTCAGTTGCAGCTTCACTCGAAGCCGTGCAAAGCCTGCTTGCTGAAGGCGCCGTTTGGGATGTGCTTATCAGCGATTATTGTCTGGATGATAACGTGACCGGACTCGACGTTATTGCCTTGGTGCGTCAACATATGAGCAGTCCGATTGCGTGCATGCTGGTTAGCGGCAATACCTGTCCGGACATTGTGAAATTGGCGGATGCCGCCGGATACGCCTTGCTGCACAAGCCGGTCAAACCCGCAAAACTGAGATCGCTGATGCAGTACTTGCTGAAGAAAAGCGCTACAGAACAAGCTCAGCCTGACACTATTCGCGGTTGACAGGCGAGCCGGATTATGGAAAGCTGCGCTCATGTCCCTGACCACACGAAAATTTATTGCCGTCCTGTTAGCCGTCTGGCTACCGCTGTTCAGTGGCGGGGTGCTGGCGGAATCGCTATCCATGCAGTTGCAGCGCGGTTCGTGCCATGAAGTTGCGCAGAATGCAGTAGTAGACGAACACACGCATCACCAGCTTGCGCCCGCCGCTGTTGACGATCAATCAACTGATCAGCATGGATCCTCCTGCAACACCTGCGGTGTCTGTCATCTGGCTTGCAGCGGCTATCTGGCCGTGTCGGATTTGTCTGGCGTGGCTGTGCATCGGGCCGCTATTTCGGTCGTTTCATATTTATTGTCGTTTCATTCCATCACCAGCATTCCGCTGCTTCCTCCCCCTCTCGCCCGCGCCTGACGCGGGATTGCTACGCCTGTCAGTTTTGTAAACTGACATCCCATCTCGTGTCGTCTTATTTGCTGGCCGAACTGCGTCCGCAAATTGATAACTACGCCATAGCAAATCGCATTCGATGCTGATCGCCGTTCATAACTTAGGGCAATCATGCTGTTTGCGTAGCGCATGAAATTATTAAATTCAATACAAAACATAGAGTTGGAGAATAGTCATGCTACATATTATTACAAGCAGTTTATTTCTTGTTTTGCTGGCCAGCACGAATGTCGGCGCAGCGGATCATCAACACATGAGCCACGATGTAGTGCAAACGGCTGATGTTGCGAAAACCATGCAATGGACAAATGGCGAGGTGAAAAGGGTGGATCACAAAAAAGGCAAGGTCACGTTGCACCACGCCGAGATCGTGAATGTTATGCCCGCCATGACCATGGCCTACCGCCTCAAGGACACGGCAATGCTGAAATCCCTGCATGCGGGTGACAAGGTGAGCTTCGTGCTCGAAAAACAGGGCGACGCCTACCTTGTGACCCATATCAGGCGAGTCAAGTAAACAACAGGCTCGGGATGCAGGCAATGTTTACCTAATCCCGAACTGATAAGGAAAAACCATGAAAAATATAATTTCCCTGTTGCTGCTGGCCTGTATTGTCAGCCCGCTCGCACAGGCTGCAGAACCGCCGTTGGGCGGGGATGTGCAAGGCTTGTTGAACTATGCCCGCGAGCATAATCCCGAATTTGCCGCGACACGCCATGAAGCGGATGCGGCGGCGCAACGTGTAACGTCTGCGGATGCCTTGCCCGACCCGGTATTGCGCACCGAATTGATGGACTTTACCAATCGGGGCACCAACAGAGGGGCGAGTCTGTTGCCGTCACAGGTGGGCGCGACACGTTATTTGCTGATGCAAAGCGTGCCCTGGTTTGGACGACGCGATTTACAGCGTGGTATTGCCGAGGCGCAATCCGGACTGGCCAGAGGGCAAACGTCGGCGACATGGGCGGCGCTGGCGGGCAACATAAAGTCGGTTTATGCACAGTATTATTATCTGGCCGGCAGCGAAAAACTGACCCGGGAAACGCTGACGCTGATGAGCAGCCTGGAACAAGTGGCACAAACGCGTTATGCCAACGGGCTGGCTGCGCAACAGGATGTGATACGCGCACAGCTTGAACAAACTGATTTGCGCGGCGAACTGCTGGAACTGGAAAACATGCAGCATCACATGCATGGGCGGCTGAATGTCTTGCTGTCGCGCCCCGTGATGGCAGCCCTGGTGCAACCGTCACAGCTACGCCCTGTTCCCGCTGCGGCACGACTCGATTTAGCCTCGCTGAATGAAAAGCTGCGTGCACGCAATCCAGCCTTGCAGATGGCCGATGCGGGCATCACAGAAGCCGAACAGAGGCGCGCACTTGCCTATAACAACCGTTATCCCGGCTTTACCCTGGGGGTCGCGCCGACCCAGTCCGGCAATTCGGTGAGAAGCTGGGACCTGATGCTCGAATTCAATATCCCGCTGCAACAGGATTCACGCCGCTCGCAGGAACGCGAGGCCGAGTCTCTCCTTGCCGCATCCTCGGCACGCAGAGAGGCCTTGCTTAATCAGAGTCTGGCTGCCTTATCGGAAAGCGTGTCGGGTCTGGATACGGCGCTGCGCACCGAATCATTGCTGGTGACGCGGCTGTTGCCGCAGGCCGAACTGACCTATCAATCCGCGCTGGCCGGATATGAGAATGGCCGCGTGGATTTTGCCAGCTTACTGGAGGCACAGCGCCAGATTTTGAAGGCTAAACGGCAACAGCTCAAAGCACAACTGGAAGCGCAATTGCGACTGTCCGAAATTGAAAGCCTGCTGGGAGAAGAATTATGAAAAATATCAAGTGGATAGCCGTTGGTGTTCTGGTTTTACTTGGCGTTGCGGCAGGCGGATATAGACTGGGTATTCAGAAGAGTCAGGACTCAGGACTCAGGACTGAGGCTGCGGTGCAGCGTAAGCTGCTCTACTACCGCAATCCGATGGGATTGGCGGACACCTCGCCCGTGCCCAAGAAAGATAGCATGGGCATGGATTATGTGGCTGTTTATCAAGGCGATGCAGGGCAGGATGAGGAGGGTGCGGTCAATATCAGCGTCGCCAAGGTGCAGAAACTGGGCGTGACCAGGGTGGCTGCCACGCTGC
>JAURZN010000156.1 GCA_030653355.1 Gallionella sp.
CTCTACCACTGAGCCACATGGGCGGAATTAAAACTGGAGCGGGTGAAGGGAATCGAACCCTCGTCGTAAGTTTGGAAAACTTCTGCTCTACCATTGAGCTACACCCGCAAGCATTCCTATCAAACAACGTCGCCAAATCTAAAAAAATGTCAGACTTAGACTAATTCTGGTGGAGGGGGAAGGATTCGAACCTTCGTACTCTGAGAGGGCAGATTTACAGTCTGCTGCCTTTAACCACTCGGCCACCCCTCCAAAACTGGAGCGGCATTATGCCAATCTCAATCTAACTTGTCAATACATATTTGATTTATTCTGCTCTATACAGCGCAGATTGCGCGTGCGCCTGCAAACCTTCACCCAAAGCCAGGGTGGCAGCGATTGCTCCGAGGGTCTGAGCGCCCTGTCTGGACACCTGAATCAGGCTGCTGCGTTTCTGAAAATCATACACACCCAGGGGTGAAGAAAAGCGTGCCGTGCCCGATGTGGGCAGAACGTGATTCGGCCCGGCACAATAGTCGCCCAGCGATTCAGAAGTGTAACGCCCCATGAAGATAGCGCCGGCATGTTTCAATTTTGGCAGCCATGCCTGAGGATCTTCCACCGACATTTCCAGATGCTCCGGCGCAATGCGGTTACTGATAGCGCATGCCTCATCCAGACTGCTGACATGTATGAGCGCACCTCGATTTTCCAATGCCGTTTTGATGATTTCATGGCGCGGCATTTGCACCAGCAAGCGATCGACGCTTTGTGCCACAGCCTTGATAAAATCCAAATCGGGTGATATCAAAATAGCCTGCGCCAACTCGTCATGCTCAGCCTGCGAAAACAAATCCATCGCTATCCAGTCAGGATCAGTCAGCCCGTCGCATATCACCAGGATTTCCGATGGGCCCGCGATCATATCTATGCCGCAAATCCCAAACACCCGGCGCTTTGCTGCCGCCACATAGGCATTGCCCGGGCCGACAATCTTATCCACCTTGGGAATGGTCGCGGTACCGTAAGCCAGCGCGCCGACAGCCTGTGCGCCACCTATGGTAAACACACGATCCACGCCTGAAAGATAGGCTGCAGCCAGCACCAGCTGATTCTTTACACCGTCGGGTGTCGGCACCACCATGATCAATTCAGCCACACCCGCCACCTTGGCAGGCAAGGCATTCATCAACACCGAGGACGGATAAGCCGCCTTGCCGCCCGGAACATACAAACCCACCCTATCCAGCGGTGTGACCTGCTGACCCAGCAAGGTACCATCGCTATCGGTATAGGTCCACGATGCCTGCACCTGCTTTTGATGGTAATCAGTCACGCGTTGCGCGGCAGCTTCCAGCGCGATACGCTGCTCAGTCGGCAAATTATCGAAAGCGGCTCGCAATTCTTCACGCGGCAATTCCATCGCATCCGCACCGGGCAACGACATGCGGTCAAACTTCGCCGTGTATTCCAACACCGCCTCATCTCCGCGCGCGCGCACGTCTGCGAGTATGGCGGCGACCGTCGCCTCCAGCTTCTCATCTGCCGTAGCCTCATAGGCCAGCAAGGCATCCAGCTCTGCGCTGAAATTTACGGCGCTGCTTGATAATTGTCTGATATTCATTTTATGAACTCTCTTTATACAAGGGCACGGGAAAACGCATCCAGCATGGGCTGGATGACATCACGCTTTAGCTTGAGCGCGGCCTGATTCACAACCAGACGCGAGGAAATATCGCTGATATGCTCTACCGCCTTGAGATGGTTGGCCTTCAGCGTACTGCCGCTGCTCACCAGATCGACGATCACGTCGGACAATCCAACCAGGGGCGCAAGTTCCATCGAACCGTACAACTTGATCAGATCGATGTGTACACCCTTGGCCGCAAAATGCTCACGCGCAGCCTTGACGTACTTGGTGGCAACACGCAGTCTTGCGCCCTGCTTTACCGCGGACGCGTAATCGAAATCGTTGTGCACTGCCACCATCATCCGGCAGCGCGCAATATTCAAGTCCAGCGGCTGATACAAACCCGCACCACCGTGCTCATTCAATACATCCTTGCCCGCCACACCTATGTCTGCAGCGCCATATTGCACATACGTGGGCACATCGCTGGCACGCACGATAATCAAACGCACATCCGCGCGATTGGTATCCAATATCAGTTTGCGTGACGTTTCAGGATCTTCCAGCGCCGTAATGCCTGCTTCTGCCAGCAAAGGCAGGGTTTCTTCAAAAATACGGCCCTTGGATAGCGCAATAGTAATCATCTTAACGTCCTATTTTATGCGGCGAATTTTCGCGCCCAGCGCGGACAATTTCGCTTCAATATGTTCGTAACCACGATCCAGATGGTAAATGCGATCCACAATCGTTTCCCCCTGCGCCACCATTCCCGCGATGACCAGCGATGCAGATGCACGCAAATCCGTGGCCATCACCGTCGCACCTTCCAGTCGCTCGCAACCCTGAATTACCGCCGTATTGCCCTCAATTTCAATCTGCGCACCCAGTCGCACCAACTCTTGTACATGCATAAAACGATTTTCAAAAATCGTTTCCACCACAATCGAACTGCCTTCCGCTATGGCGTTCAAGGCCATGAATTGCGCCTGCATGTCAGTCGGAAACGCCGGATATGGTGCTGTTCTCAAGCTGACAGCGCGCGGACGACCCATCATTTCCAGACTGATGCGATCACCCTCTACGTCCACCCTAGCTCCCGCCTCACGCAACTTGTCCAGCACGTTATCGAGAATATCCGCACGCGCATCGGTCAGCGTAATGTGTCCGCCGGTTGCAGCAGCCGCCACCAGGAATGTCCCGCTCTCGATACGATCAGGCATCACTCCATAATTGGCACCGTGCAACCTTCCAACTCCCGTGATGGTGATTTTGTCACTGCCCGCGCCTTCAATTTTCGCGCCCATTGCGATCAGACAGTTAGCCAGATCCACGACCTCAGGTTCACGCGCCGCATTTTCCAGCACAGTGATGCCCTCAGCCAATACCGCCGCCATCATCAGATTTTCAGTGCCGGTTACGCTGATCAAATCGAAACATATGTGCGCACCATGCAATCTTTTAGCAGTCGCATGGATATAACCGTGTTCAATATGAATTTCGGCGCCCATCGCCAGCAGGCCTTTGATATGCAGATCTACAGGGCGAGAGCCAATTGCACAACCACCCGGCAGCGACACGCGTGCCTCACCAAAGCGGCTCAGCAACGGTCCCAACACCAGAATCGCTGCTCGCATGGTCTTCACCATGTCGTAAGGCGCCTCCAGCTTATCTACCCGCCCCGCATTAAATGTCGCCGACTGAATGCCCGAATCAACGCGCACACCCATTTGCTGCAACAATTTGATCATCGTTGCCACATCATGCATATCCGGCAAGTTACTCAAATGCAAATCATCTGCCGTCAACAAACTGGCGCACATAATAGGCAGAGCCGCATTTTTGGCACCGGAAATCCGCACTTCACCATTGAGGCGATAACCGCCTTGAATTGCTAGTTTTTGCATAAAATTATAGTAAGTGGTGAGTGGTGAGTGGTGAGTGGTTTTACTGCCTACCACTTCCTACTAACCACTTCCTACTTACCGTTTTTCTCCCATTCTTCAAGCGTGTAGGTTTTCATGGACAGGGCATGAATTTCGCCCCGCATCCGCTCGCCCAGCGTCTGAAATACGATCTGATGACGGGCAATGCGATTTTTGCCCGCAAATTCCTCGCTGACCACAATAGCCTCGAAATGCTGACCATCTCCAGTGACACTTAAATGCGCAGTCTTCATGCCTTGCGCGATGCCGATTTGAATACTTTCCGGTGTGACCATTGCTATCGTTACCATGGGCTGAATTAAAAAAATTTGCCGGAAACAGCGTTCTCCGGCAACAAGATTGACATGATACTAAAAACTTGCACGCGATGCGCGTAGCTCCGAGGAATCTGCGCGCAAAAAACCACTACTCATTGCGGAAGCATCTCAGCCACACCATAAAGTCGCGCCAGACTCAATAAATCATCCGGCAAGCCGGTCACGCGCAAGTTGCGCTGACTGCCTTGCGCCGCTCTTGACCAGCCCAGCAACATGCTTATCGCAGCCGAATCAACCGCTTCAACTTTTGAAAAGTCCACCAAAAAGTCCTCGGTTGCCAGATGTTGCAAACCAATCTTGTACAGCGCCGGCACGGTGGACATGGTCAACCTGCCGCTCAGCATCAGCCGCTCGCCTTCGCGTGTAATCACTTCGTTCCCGCCTTTTGCGGCACAGCCACACCGGCATTCATGTCGGACAATGTTTTGATCAAGGCATCGATGCCTTGCGCGACATTGCCGGATTGTTCAATCTGGGTAGCGAACGTACCACGATAACTGGTGACCATGCTCACGCCTTCGATAGCCACGTCAAACACCTTCCATCCGTCAGCCGCTTTTTTCATCTGATAATCCACTGCGGTCGGCTGAGCACCCGATTTGATCACGCGTGTCTTGACGGTGGTTTCCGTGTCATCGGCCGCTATTTTTAAGGGCTTCACCTCTACCGCCTGATCGCGATACAAAGTAAACGCCTTGGTATAAGTCCGCACCAGCATGTTACGAAATTCACTCACCAGCGCCTGCTTTTGCGCCGGCGCGGCCTGCCGCCAATACTTGCCCATGGCCAATTGAGTCATGCGCACAAAATCGAAGTTAGGCAATACCTTGGCGTCCACCAAAGCCAGAATTTTTTTCTGGTTGCCTGCCTTGAAGTCCGGATCCTGTTTAACGATCGCGATGACCTCCTGCGCGGTATCCCTGATCAACACATCAGGAGCGACCACTTCGGCCTGTGCCACACCTACCGCACAAACCAGACTCAAAGCTACTTTCAACAGCATTTTTATCATTACCACTCCTATTTAGCCGGCTCTGCAGCCTTGCTATACATAAATTTACCTATCAAATCTTCCAGCACCATCGCCGACTGCGTTTGCTTCAACTGCTCGCCATTTTTCAGCATCTCTTCATCGCCTCCCGGCATCAGGCCAATATATTGTTCCCCCAACAGGCCGGAGGTCAGGATGTTGGCGAAGGTATCTCTGGGAAATTGATAGCGACTATCCAGATTCATCACTACATGCGCCTCATATTTGTCAGTGTCAAGCGAGATTGACGTCACACGCCCGACCAGCACACCTGCGCTTCTGATCGAGGCCTTGGGCTTCAGTCCGCCGATATTACTGAAATAGGCATGCACCTGATACGACTCGGACACATTGTAAGTCCCCAGGTTCCCTACCTTCATCGCCAGCATCACCAGCGCGGCCATACCCGCCACCACAAACATGCCCACCCATAAATCCAATGTAGTGCGTTCCATAACTCAAGCCCCTCTAAACATGATTGCAGTCAGTACAAAATCCAGCATCAGAATCGCCAGCGACGAAGTGACTACCGTGCGCGTGGTCGCACCCGACACCCCTTCTGCGGTGGGCGGCGCATCAAAACCCTCAAACAATGCAATCAGCGTCACCACCGTACCGAACACCAGACTCTTGATGATGCCGTTCATGATGTCTTCGCGAAAATCCACTGCGGCCTGCATCTGCGACCAGAATGAACCTTCATCCACACCGATCTGCACTACGCCGACCAGATAACCGCCGAATATACCCACCGCACTGAACATGGCGGCCAGAAACGGCATGGAAATCACGCCCGCCCAGAAGCGGGGCGCCACAATACGCGCGATCGGATTCACCGCCATCATTTCCATCGCCGAGATTTGCTCAGTCGCTTTCATCAGGCCGATTTCCGCTGTCATCGCCGAACCGGCGCGACTGGCAAACAGTAATGCGGCCACCACCGGCCCCATTTCACGCACCAGGCTCAACGCCACCATCACGCCCAATGCCGATTCCGAACCATAACGCTTGAGCGTCTCATAGCCCTGCAAACCCAGCACCATGCCGACGAACAGGCCCGCCACGACTATGATGATCAGCGACATCACGCCAGTGGAAAACAACTCTTTAATAATCAAATGAAAACGCCGGAAACAGCTCCCGGAATAGATCAATGTGAGAAAAAAGAAACGCGCCACCACGCCGATACGCCAGACTGCGTCAACGACACGACGTCCGATTGCTCTAATAATATTAGTTACTGCCATAGTGTCAGGCTCGCAAATTTAAATCCTGGCGGTAATCAACGCCGGGGTAATGAAAGGGCACCGGACCATCCATCTCGCCATGCACAAACTGACGCACGAAATCTTTGTCGGAAGCACGAAGCTCGTCCGGCGTGCCTTCGGCAACAATCACGCCGTTAGCCATAAAATAGACAGAATCCACCATCTTCCGGGACTCCTGTATCTCGTGCGTAACACTGATCGAGGTCGCACCCAGCGCATCATTCAGACGACGAATCAGATCGCCGATGACGGTCAGCGAAATCGGGTCGAGGCCTGCAAAGGGTTCATCATACATAATCAGCATGGGATCGAGCGCCACGGTACGCGCCAGCGCCACGCGCCGCGCCATGCCGCCGGACAACTCGGACGGCATCATGTGCTGCGCGCCGCGCAAGCCTACCGCGTGCAACTTCATAATCACCAGGTCGTGAATAATTTCTTCGGGCAAATCGGTGTGCTCACGCATTTGAAATGCCACATTGTCGTACACCGACATATCAGTGAACAACGCGCCAAACTGAAAGAGCATACCCATCTTGCGACGCATAGCATACAGTCCGTCCTGATCCAGCTCGTGCATCACCTGCCCGTCCATTTTGACGTAGCCTTTAGTGGGCTTCAACGCACCGCCGATATGACGCAGCAGCGTGGTTTTTCCGCAACCGCTCAGACCCATGATAGCGACCAGCTTCCCCTTGGGGAAAGTCATGTTGATCCCCTGCAAAACGGGGCGCTTATCATAGGTAAAATTAAGATCGCGAATTTCGACCAAAGAATTCAAAGACAAAGTGGTAATCCGAAAAACAAGTTGCGCATTCTAAACGATTGCATAGCCTACCCTCAACTATTACCTTTTTCTGATGAACTATCGAACAATTCCTGCAAGGTCACATCCGCTTTTTGATCAAGTTGTACCGAACAACTGACCAGCCATCGTTTCAATGCATCGTCATTCTGCGCATCCGGCAGACTGCTGCGATCCAGCACAAACAAATGCAGCAATTCCACCGCACTGATATGACTGGCCGCGCGCGTCATCAGCCATCCCTGTCCCTCCGCCTTGTGCACCATGCCTGCGCCGACCAACCGTTCCATGATCAGCTCCAGCGAGAAAAACCCCAAATGTAACGCCTTCGACAAGGCAGGGATCGTCATTATTTTCCCCTGCCGCATACCACCCGACATCATTTTCAACACTCTCAAGGCATCCAGCATTTTCTCCACCGCCGGCAAATGCTGCGCCTCCGGCGTGCGCCAATGCGGCAGGGAGGCGGTAACGACTGCACCCAGCAGGATAATTAACCAGGAAAAATAAATCCACATCAGAAAAATCGGCACGCTGGCGAATGCGCCATAGACCAGCTTATAAGTGGGAAAATGGCCGATGTAATAGCCGAATACGCGGTTCATCGTTTCAAACAGCACGGCTGCCAGGATGCCGCCTACCAATGCGTGAGTGCGCGGCACATAACGATTGGGTATGAGGCGGAACATCATTGCGAACGCCAGCGTGGTGAACAACACCGGCAATATCTTCAGCGCGCCCACGCCAAAAATTGGAATGTGTTTAGCATAGCCCAGTGACAATCCCACCAGCCACGAGGTAAGCGACAAACTGGCGCCTACCAGCAGAGGTGCAAGCGTCAGCACCGCCCAATAAGCAACAAACAGTTTGAGCATCGGGCGCGGCCTGTGTACGCGCCAGATCGTATTGAAAGCCTGACTGATGGTCAGCATCATCAGCATCGCTGTCACGGCCAGAAACACCACACCCACGGCACTCAACCGCCCTGCACTCTCGGCGAACTGCTCCATATAGTGCGTAATAACTTTGCCTGCGGTATTCGGCATCAGATTATTCAGCAGATAGCTCTTAATCTGAATGGAAAAATCGTCGAATACCGGAAATGCCGAGAATATCGTCAACGCAATCGTCACCAGCGGAACCAGCGACAACAAGGTCGTGAACGCAAGGCTAGCCGCAATCTGCGCGCAGCGATCCTGCACAAAACGCGCCGCAACAAAGCGTATAAAAACCTGTAAGTCCTGCCAATTCTTTTGCATGCCTGGGCCGATTCCTTATAATGCGCCCATGATAACCGACAAAGAAATTCTGGTGCTGTATTACAGCCAGCACGGCGCGACGCGGCAAATGGCTCAACTCATCGCCCGCGGCGTAGAAACCATACCCGGAGTACGTGCGCGATTGCGCACTGTAGCGAAGATTTCCAGCACCTGCGAAGCAACCGAAGCGTGTGTGCCCGACAACGGCGCACCTTATGCAGAACTACGCGATCTCGAAGAATGCATTGCCCTGGCGCTGGGCAGCCCGACCCGTTTTGGCAACATGTCCGCCGCGATGAAATATTTCTGGGACGGCACAGGCGGGCTGTGGATGAAGCACGCCCTGGCCGGAAAACCAGCTGCGCTGTTCACCTCCAGCAGCAGCATGCACGGCGGCCAGGAAAGCACGCTGCTGTCCATGATGTTACCGCTGTTGCATCACGGCATGCTCATCGTCGGCCTGCCCTACTCCGAGCCTGAACTGGCCAGCACACAGACTGGCGGCACGCCCTATGGCGCCAGCCATGTTGCCGGACTGACCAACGATCAGCCCATCTCCGAAGCAGAAAAGAAACTGTGCATGGCGCTGGGCCGTCGCCTGGCGCTCACCGCGCTAAAACTATCCGCATGAATAATGCAAGGGAAGCACGCCGCCTGTTGCGCGCACACCGCTATGGCGCACTGAGCACACTGTCTAAAAAACTGGGCGGCGCGCCCTTTGGATCCATCACGCCTTATCTGCTGGATCACGATGGCAGCCTGTTGCTACTGGTCAGCGGCCTTGCAGAACATACCAAAAATATTCTGCACGACCCTCGCGTCAGCCTGATCACACATAATCAGCATGATCCGCATATCCAGATGCAAGGTCGCGTCACATTAATCGGCAATGCGCAGTTACTGGAGGACCGCGATGCATACCGCACGCGCTACCTGCGCCACTTTCCTGAGGCGGAAATCAATCTATCGCTGCCCGACTTCCGTTTTTGCCGCATCACGCCAGTTGCCATACGCTATATCGGCGGCGTAGGCCGCATCCACTGGATCAAGATGGAAGATTATGCCGTAGCGCAAGCCGCCGACTTTGCCGAACACGAAGCGGCCTTATTGCTGCAAATCAACGCCCTACAACAGGACACTCTGCACCACCTGCTAAAGCAATACCACCATGTATCCGTTACCGATGCGCAAGCCATCGCACTGGACTGCGACGGACTGGATGTGCACAGCGGCGAACAAGTCTGGCGACTGGATTTTGCGGATGTATTAACCGATCCCGCCAAGAGCCGGAAACTGTCCGCTCTGCTCTATCATCTACCTTGATCTCATCGCACATTATTCTGATCCCGCTGCAGCGCATAAATATTTGCGCAACTACCCCTTTATATGGATAATGCCCGGCCTAGCCTACAACCCGTATGCGCACACCCGCCGCATCAAATCACCCGCAAGGAAGAAAAATGAAAGCAAATATTCACCCTGATTACCATGAAATTACCGTGACTTGCAGTTGCGGCAACAGCTTCAAGACCCGTTCCGCCATGGCAAAAACCACGCTGAACGTTGAAGTTTGTTCTGAATGCCACCCGTTTTACACCGGCACACAGAAAATTGTTGATACCGCCGGCCGTATTGACAAGTTCCGTCAGAAATACGGAACCAAGGCTGCCGCGTAATTAAAACGGCAAGCGAGGCAACTCTTCGCACAGTACCCCATCAAAGGGCAGCATTTGCTGCCCTTTGTCATTTATCATAGGGTTATCGCAAACGTCCCTCACTATCTTCGTCGAATAGGAAATATCATGCGTTTTCTGATACTTGGCTTACTCATCACATTGCTCTCGGGCTGCGCGCAAAACCCCGTCACGGGCTCGACCGATTTCGTGATGATGTCGGAAAGCCAGGAAATAGCTGTCGGTCGCCAATCAGACGAACAGGTCAAAAAACAATACAAGGTTTACGGCTCACGTTCTTTGCAGAACTACGTGAACAAGGTAGGCCAGCGCATCGCCAAACAAAGCCATCGCCCGGATTTGCAATATCACTTCACCGTACTGGATACGCCAGATATCAACGCCTTCGCGCTGCCCGGCGGCTATGTCTACATCACGCGCGGCATCCTGGCTTATCTGAATTCAGAAGCCGAACTGGCCGCCGTGTTGGGACATGAAATCGGTCACGTCACCGCGCGTCACGGCGTGCGGCAGCAAAGCGCCGCACAAGCAGCCAATATCGGTCTGACCATCGCGTCCATCTTCGTGCCTGAGATCAACACCGTAGGCGGCAGCAATCTGGCCAATATCGTCGGCGGCGCATTGCTGTCCGGTTACGGGCGCGATCATGAACTGGAAGCTGACCGCCTGGGCGCCGAGTATCTGACACGCACGGCTTATGACCCGCAGGCCATCATTACCGTTATTGGCGTGCTCAAGAATCAGGAACTGAAGGATGCCGAACTGGCCAAGCAGGAAGGCCGAGAACCCCGCCGCTATCACGGCGTGTTTGCCAGCCACCCGGATAATGACACCCGCTTGCATCAGGCTGTCGGCGAAGCGGAAAAAAACGGTGCTGCACATGCACACTTTGAAGGCCGCCGTGAATTCCTCGCCGCCACGGATGGCATGGTGTTCAACGACAACAGCGAGCAAGGCATCGTGCGCAACAACGCCTTTTATCACGACGAACTCGGCATTGCCGTGCAAGTCCCGAAAAACTGGCAGGTGCACAACCTGCCCACCTCGCTGGTAGCCGTCAGCCCGCAGGGTGAAGCGCAACTGCAAATGAAACTGGACGAATCGCCCAGAGGCACACCGGGAGAATACGCTAGCCGCCTGGTCGGCTCCAGCGCGCAGGTCAGGTCGCTGGATGTCAACGGCCTGCCCGCTGCCATATTCGATCTGCCCAACACGGCGGGTGGCGTTGTATTTTATAACAAGCGCGCCTTCGTCCTGCAAGCCCAGGGCAAGACCCGCAACAATCTGTCATCCTACCGCGATGACATCATCAGCACGGTGCGCAGCTTCCACGCGCTCAGCGAAGAGGAACGTCAACGGGTTAAACCGCTTACCCTGCATGTCATTACCGCGCGCTCCGGCGACACCTTTGCCAATCTGTCGCATAACTCGCCCCTCGGACAATCGGCAGAAAGCTATTTGCGTCTGATAAACGCCCGTTATCCCAGCGGAGAGCCGCAAGCCGGAGAACTGATCAAGGTCGTCAAATAAACCTCGACGACTTCGTCTTCTCAGTCACCTGCCATGTATTACCTCAAACCCACTGACCCGCACCCCATCACGCCCGCCAAGGCCGTGATGCTCGGCCTGCTCTGTCTGGTCTGGGTCAGCATGGGTCTGGTCGGGCATGACCCGTGGAAACCGGATGACGCATACAGTTTCGGTATCGTTTATTCCATGCTGCAGGATGGCAATTGGCTGGTTCCCACCCTTGCAGGCGAGCCGTTCATGGCCAATCCACCCTTGTTTTACTGGACGGCCGCCTTATTCGCCAAGCTGTTTGCGCCGCTGTTGCCACTGCATGACGGCGCGCGTCTGGCCAGCGGCCTTTACAGCGGATTAACCCTGCTATTCCTTGGCCTCGCCGGGCGCAAATTATACGGCGAGAACCGCGGCTGGGCCGCCGCCATTATCCTGATCGGCTGCCTCGGCATGCTGGTGCGCGCGCATCAGATTATCACTGACCTCGCGCTACTCGCCGGATGCGCAATGATGCTTTATGGCTTTGCACACAGTCAGGAACGCATACTGCGCGCCGGCATATGGATCGGCATCGGCATCGGCGTCGGCTTCATGGCGAAAGGCTTTATCGCGCCGGCATTATTCCTGCTGATCGCTGCGTTATTGCCCGCGTTATTCCAGAACTGGCGCAAACGCCAATACGCTTTCAGTCTCGGTATCGCCACCCTGTGTTCGCTGCCCTGGCTCACCGTCTGGCCACTCATGCTGCACCAACACTCACCGGCCTTATTCTCAGACTGGATGTGGTCGCACAACCTCGGCAACTGGCTGCATCATGCGAAGGCCGTGCCTGGCAAAGATGCCCTCTACTACCTGAAAAATCTCCCCTGGCTGGCATGGCCCGCCCTGCCGCTGGCAGCGTGGGCAGTATGGCGCGAACGCCGTCGCCTTTCGCAACGCGACGATTTGCAATTGCCGCTGGTCAGCTTCATTGTGATGCTCATAACCCTCAGTCTGGCGCCTAACATCAAGGAAGTGTTCGCGCTGCCCATGCTGCTGCCCGTCGCGCTGCTGGCTACCGCCGCGTTATCCATGCTCAAACGCGGCGCGGCCAACGCACTGGACTGGTTTGGTTTGATGACCTTCGCCTTGCTTGCCATCCTGATGTGGTGGGGATGGGCAGGACTGTTACAGGACAACCACGCCAAGATCACGCTCTGGCTGAAAGATTATCAACCCGGTTTTGAACCGGCTTTCCATACCAGCCACTTCGCCATCGCCGTCATCGCCACCCTGCTATGGCTGGTGCTGGTATGGCGCGTAGGCCGCTCGATGCGCCGCGCGGTAGTCAACTGGGCATCAGGCATCACGCTGATCTGGATACTCGCGATGACATTATGGTTGCCCTGGCTGGACAGTGGGAAAAGCTACCGCGGCATGGTGGTCTCACTCAAGCAGTCCATGCCCGCCGAATACAACTGCGTGGCGCGCAATACCGGGCTCGGCGACAGCCAACGCGCCATGCTGCACTACTTCGGTAACATCATCACCCGTCGTGACCCCGCACGTCGCTGCGAGTTACGTTTAATCCAGGGAGATAAAATATCCAGGCCGCTGATGGATCAGGCGCGCTACGAGAAAATCTGGGAAGGCAGCCGCAAGACCGACAAAACCGAACAATATCGGCTGTATCAGGAAACCAGCAAATACCGCAACCAGGCTGCCCGTCAATAGCTCACTGTCGCGATAACACCTGCCTCCGGCACCCCGGGAGCAGGCGCATCCGGGTTGTTTACGGCAAGCACAACTGAAGAAGGCGTACCGGAAGAACAACTGACGTGAATAACACTGACATCCGCAGAACTGGACGGAACACTGGCCGGCGCAACAACAGCACAGCTTCCGGTCACAATCGCGGTGGCACCGAGTTGTGCTGTCGCGGCATGTACATTGGCAACTGCCAAAGCGATCGTGACAGCGCATCCTGAAACGCAAGATTTTTTCATATTCATTTCCCTTCAGTGCTTACCAGCGACAACGGGATTAGCAAAATTCACTATATAAACCAGCATATTAGCGCAGCATGATTGCTCACCAGACGGGTGGTCTGCCAGAATTACAGGCGCACATGTTCGTACCTTTCCTGAACAATTCCAGACTATCGCCTTGCCACGACAGCACGACGATACCACAACCCAATCCCGGCACCAACAATCAGCAGCCAACCCGCCAGACGCACCAGGCCGGCAATGCCCATATCCCAGTCCAGCACCCCCCAGCGACCGAAAATCTCCGTCCAGTCATGTTCCCCGCCGCCCACCAGCGGCAATATCCGGGTACGCGCATCGGCCATATAGACCGCGATGTTGAACAAATTCTCTCCCAGCCACAACACGGCGCAGGCACAAGAGAAGCTGGCGCGCTGGCGATAAAACGAGAACAGAACCAGCAGCGGAAACATCAGTTGCGCCAGCGTACCGCCGTAAACTGCGAGCCGCTCGCTCAACAGTCCAAACAAGGGATGACCCGCCTCATGAAACGCCAGATTGGCACTGTCCAGCAGAAACACCCAGCGATCGCCGCTATGCGACAGCCATAAAATCAGCAGCGCGCAAAACACATATCCGCCCAGTCCCCAGCCGGTGACGGGAGTCCAGTCATCAAATTGGTTTTGTCTGGATGAGTCCATCATGCTTACTTCCTTTTCACAGAAGTCTTTTGAACGCCGCAAAATTAAAATCAACACCGCCGGGGGTAGCACCCGCAAGGAGTACGCCGCCAGACACTCGCCCTATCGGGCGGTCTTGGCGCTGCCCGGCAGCTAGTTTCTTTCTTTTGCGTCGCCAAAAGAAAGAAACCAAAGAAAAGGCGACCCTGCCGTATCGCCCTTCGGGTTCCTTCGGTCGGACAATAAAATCGGGCGGCTGCGCAACTCGCACGATCCGCTACGCGGCCACGTGCTCAAACAGTGCTCGCCTTCTCCCCGATTTTATCGCCCGCCCTCAGCGATACAGAAGGAAGTAAAAATCAAAACCTGAAACCCCAAACCAGCGAGGCGGGCCAAAGCCCGTCTCGCTCAAAACAATACCGTGCGCGAAGCGCACACAAAACCGCCTTTCATTTCCCCTGAGCGCCGCCGAGTAGCGCAGACTGGTCAGGGGGTGTCGGCGAGGACTGTCTGAGCGCATAGCGCGAGTTCCGCAGCCGCCTGATCCGTCGAGCAACGCAGGGAATCCCCGCAGGGGACGGCAAACCGGGGTCGCCTTTTCTTCTAGCCGTTCCGCAAAGGTGTGTAAAAACAGACAGGGAATCGCGCGATGATTTCTTGGCTTAAATTTCTCGCTAAAAAACCCTACTCAGAAATTGATGAGAGGATAAAAAACCTTGTCGATACCATGAATGCTACTGGCGT
>JAURZN010000196.1 GCA_030653355.1 Gallionella sp.
ACCGGTGAAACTTTAAAAGTTGAAATCATTCCCGGCGACATCGGCTCAGCTATTGTGCTGGACAAGGTGTTATTGGTCTCTGACGGCGAGAAGCTGTCGGTTGGCAAGCCATTGCTGCTCGGTGCGACCGTTGCAGCAACCATCGTTTCCCATGGTCGTGGCGACAAGGTACGCATTTTCAAAATGCGCCGTCGTAAGCACTATCAGAAGAACCAAGGTCATCGTCAAAACTACACTGAAATCCGTATCGACGGCATTTCCGCGTAATACTTGTAAGGAGCAGATAACATGGCATCAAAAAAAGGCGGCGGCAGTACCAGTAACGGACGCGACTCACACTCAAACCGACTGGGAGTCAAGCGTTACGGCGGCGAACTGATCAGCGCAGGCAGCATCATCATTCGCCAGCGCGGCACTGAATTCCATCGCGGCGAAAACGTCGGCATGGGCAAGGATCACACTCTGTTTGCCAAAGTTACCGGCAAGGTGGTGTTCGCCATCAAGGGCGCACAAAAGCGTAGAACCGTTTCCATCGTTGCAGCGTAAGCTGCTTCGTCAGAAGCAAATCAGCCCTATCGCAAGGTAGGGCTTTTTTTATTGGTGGCACAACATGAAGTTTATTGACGAATCCAAAATCGAAGTCTTTGCAGGTAATGGCGGTAACGGCATTGCCAGCTTCCGCCGTGAGAAATACATAGAAAAAGGCGGGCCGGATGGCGGGGATGGCGGACGCGGCGGCAGCGTGTTTGTGCAGGCAGACCGCAACATCAATACCCTGGTGGATTTTCGTTTTGCACGCACCCATAAAGCCCGCAACGGCGAATCCGGCCGCGGCTCGGATTGCTATGGAAAAGGTGCGGACGATGTCATTCTGCACATGCCGGTCGGCACGGTCATCACTGACATCAACAGCGGTGAAGTGATCGCCGATCTGACCCATGACGGTGAAAGAGTCCTGCTGGCTGAAGGCGGCAAAGGCGGACTGGGCAATATTCATTTTAAATCAAGCACTAACCGCGCACCCCGCCAATGCACGCCCGGCACCGAGGGTGAAACGCGCGAATTGCAACTGGAACTTAAAGTGCTGGCCGATGTAGGCCTGCTCGGCATGCCGAATGCAGGAAAATCCACCTTCATTCGTTCCGTGTCTGCCGCACGCCCCAAGGTGGCCGACTACCCGTTCACCACACTGCATCCTAATCTGGGCGTAGTGCGTGTATCGCACGAGAAAAGCTTCGTCATCGCAGACATTCCCGGCCTGATCGAAGGCGCAGCCGAAGGCGCGGGTCTGGGCCACCAGTTCCTGCGTCATCTGGCACGCACCAGCTTGCTGCTGCATCTGGTCGATGTCGCACCGCTCTACGAGGGCACCAGTCCGGTTGCCGAAGCACGCGCCATACTCAACGAACTGAAGAAGTACGATCAGGCCTTGTATGAAAAACCGCGCTGGCTGTTGCTGAACAAGGTCGATCTGCTGGAGGATCGCGATACCATCGTCGCCGAATTTCTCAAGGAATTTTCGGACTTCGACCGCTGCTTCGTTATTTCCGCGATCAGCGGCGAGGGGTGCCGCGAACTGACCTTTGCCATCATGGAGCATTTGCTGGAAGTAAAAGCACAGGAGCAAGAAACTGCGGCCAACAGCGCACAGGAAACGGACGCCAGTACGCTGTAAGAGCAGGATTCAGACCGCAGGGGTCTTCCCCGCACAACTAAGGGGCAAAGCCCCAAGTTGTAGCGTGAAGGATTCAGGATTCAGGAATGAGGATTGAGTAATGTTGGAATCAGCGATGAAAACCGTATTAGCGCAATGTAAACGCATCGTTATCAAAGTCGGCAGCAGCCTGGTGACCAATCAGGGCGCGGGACTGGACCTTAACGCACTGAGCAACTGGGCCGAACAGATCGCCGCACTCCACACCAACGGACACGAAGTCGTGCTGGTCTCTTCCGGCGCCATTGCCGAAGGCATGCAACGCCTGGGATGGCGCACGCGCCCCACATCGGTACACGACTTGCAGGCCGCTGCGGCAGTTGGACAGATGGGGCTGATTCAGGCCTATGAGACCTGCTTCCGCAAACACGACCTGCATGCCGCCCAGGTGCTGCTCACGCATGCCGATCTGGCCGACCGTGAGCGCTATCTCAATGCGCGCACCACGCTGACGACACTGCTCAACCTGCGCGTCATTCCCATCATTAACGAGAACGATACCGTAGTCACCGATGAAATCAAATTCGGCGACAACGACACGTTGGGCGCGCTGGTCACCAATTTGATAAACGCCGATGCGCTGATCATCCTTACCGATCAGACAGGCTTGTTTACCGCCGATCCGCGCAAAGACCCTAGTGCCACATTAGTCAGCACGGCACAGGCCGGCGACGCGCAACTGGAAAGCATGGCGGGCGGGGCTGGCAGCGCGATTGGTCGCGGCGGCATGCTCACCAAAATACTGGCCGCAAAACGCGCTGCTCACAGCGGCGCGCATACCGCCATCGCCTCCGGTCACGAACCGGATGTACTGCTGCGACTGCTGCAGGGCGCATCTATCGGCACTCTGCTTACCGCGCCTACCCTACCCCTCGCGGCACGCAAACAATGGCTTGCAGGCCACCTGCAGGTAGCGGGAACGCTGATACTCGACAAGGGTGCGATCAAGGCGCTGAGTTCAGACGGCAAGAGCCTGCTGCCGATAGGCGTAAAGCAGGTAATCGGGGAATTTCAACGCGGCGCAGTCGTCGCGTGCATCAGCCAGAGTGGCACAGACATCGCACGCGGTCTGATCAATTACGACTCGAATGAGGCCGGCCTAATCGCAGGTCATGCCAGCGGCGAGATTTCCACGCTACTGGGTTATGGCGGCGATGACGAAATCATCCACCGCGATAACCTGGTGATGCTGTAGGGACTTAAACCCTCAGTCCTCAGTCCTTCACGCAACAACTTGGGGCGCAGCCCCTTAGTTGTGCGGGGAATGCCCCTGCGGCATCAGTCCTCAGTCTTAATTCCTCAAAGCTGTCCGTAGTTCAGGAAAGTGTCGGTATTGCTTCCCTGATTTTTGGATAGATATAGCGCGTTATCAGCCGATTTGACCAGCATATCAACGGACAATTCGGCGCTGGGCATGACGCTGGCGACACCGCAGCTTACCGTCACATGCCCGAATGGCGACCCCGCATGCGGCATATTCAATTCAGCCACATGCTGACGGATGCGATTGGCCACCCAGTGTGCGCCGCTTTCATCCGTGTCACCCAATATCATGACAAACTCTTCACCGCCATAACGTGCCACCAGATCACCGGCACGCGGTGCCGAACGCACCATTTCCTGCGCGACACCTCTGAGACAATCGTCGCCTTCCTGATGCCCGTAGCGGTCGTTATATTTCTTGAAATAATCAACATCCACCATCACGATGGACATCGGTTTATTGAGTCGCAAGCATCGTCTCCATTCTCTGGCAAGCGACTCGTCAAACATGCGGCGATTGGCGATACCCGTCAGCCCATCCGTCATCGATAGCCGTTGCAATTCCTGGTTTGCATCATGCAATTGCCCTGCCACCTTAACCAGAGCGCGCTGCATTTGCACCAGCCTGTACATCGCCCGCACCTTGGCCTGAACCACCACGCTGCCCACCGGCTTCATGATGTAGTCATCGCCCCCCACCTCGATGCCGCGCGCCAGATCTTCGTCCTTGGACATGACGCTCAGGAAAATGATGGCCGTCCAGTCATCCTTGCCCTGCAGCCTGCGTATTTCCTTGGCCACGTCATAGCCACTCATATCAGGCAGGATGATGTCGAGCAGAACGATGTCCGGTCGTTCACTGCTATACAGCTCAATAGCCTCTTTGCCGCTTTTGGCCTTTAGCGGCTTGACGTTCATATCCTCGATATAACCGCAAATCGCCTTGAGCGCCACTTTACTGTCTTCGACGACCAGCACTTTCAACTTGGATAATCTTTTCGGCATAAAACCCGTTCCAGTATATGTTCAACGCACACTGCGCACCCTGTCAGGCAACCAGCCTGTTGCAGACTATATTCAGCTGCTGCGCAGCCACTTCAACCGCTGCGCGCAAGCTTCCCGCATCCCGATTTCCCGCCACCGGAGCTAGCTGCGCCATCACCTGTTCAGAAAAACTGCGCGCCGTTTCATAATGGCTGTCTGCATCTTTCAGCAAGGGCTGAGGATTGATGGCCTGAAAATACAGCACGCCCGCGCGAAATCCGACGGCCAGCAGATAGGCACCGGACGCCGGTGTTTCACGTACTTCAAAATACTGCGTGGCGATATCGCCCTCGTGCGGGGCGGTCTCGCCAAATTTTCCGGCAATAAGCTCAAGAAAGTTTCTGGTGTGGGCGAGTTGCGGTGCAAGTGTGAGGTGATACTGCCCGGGACGCTGAATAATGAGCGGACTATCCAGCAGCACGGGTTTGCGTATTAGCAGGATAACCAGCGCAATCAGGATAGCGAGTAATAAAGCCTCGTACATTTTCATTAAGAAGGGGTGGTAACCACCCCTTGCATAAAGTTAGCCCCGACGCACGGTTTTTCCGTGGACATTGGCACTTTCTATCCATTTCTTGACGCGGTTCGCATCACCTATTCGGGTATTTTTCCCTGCCGAATCCAGCAGCACGATAATAACCGAGCGATGACGTATTTGCGCCTGCATGACCAGACAACGCCCGGCTTCGTTGATATATCCGGTCTTGCTCACGCCGATGTCCCACGAGGCATTCTTAACCAGCGGGTTGGTATTATTGAAGCGCAACTCGCGCCCGCGCGTTCCCTCTACAGAATGCGTGACCGTGGTGGTGTACTGGTGGATCAATTTATAGTTACGCGCAGCGGCAACCATTTTGACCAGATCGCGAGCCGTTGAAACATTTTCACTATTCAGCCCTGTCGGGTCGCGGAAAGTCGTATTCAGCATACCCAGCTTACGCGCCTTGGCATTCATCGCCGCCACGGCTGCGGACATTCCGCCCGGATAGCTGCGCGCCAATGCCGATGCCGCGCGATTTTCAGAAGACATCAGCGCCAGCCTGAGCATTTCATTACGCGTAAACGTCGTGCCTATGCGCAAACGGGAATGCGTTCCCTTCAGGCTATCCAGATCGGCCACGTCCACGCTAATTTCTTCGTTCAGATCAGGCTTGGCATCCAGCACCACCATCGCCGTCATCAGCTTGGTAATAGAGGCTATAGGCGCGATCGCATCAGGATTCTTGGTGTACAGGGGGCGCTGCGATTGTTCGTCATAAATCAATGCAATCGTCGAATTCAACTTGGGACTGGAAACAGGCTGAAATGATGCAGAGGAAAGCTCGCGGTCAAATTTTGCAGAAATGCGACTGGGCTGATACTCATCAGCCTGTGCGAGCAAAGCGTGCCCAGCCAGCACACACATCAGCAATCTTTTTTTCACTTTTTACTCCCGAGCAAGCACAAGGCCGAAAGGATACCCCAAAATCAATATAAATCAATAGTCAATGGGCTTCTGCTCTACACGTTTCTGAAGATTCCACATTTGCGCGTACAAACCATCGTGCAACAACAATTCGTTATGCGTACCTCGTTCTACGATACCCCCTCTATCCATCACCAGAATCTGATTGGCATGCACTACAGTGGACAAGCGATGCGCGACGATCAGGGTGGTGCGGTTTTGTGCGATGGCGTGCAATTCTGCCTGGATTGCCTTCTCCGATTTCGAATCCAGCGCCGAGGTCGCCTCATCAAAAATCAGAATCGCCGGGTTTTTCAGAATTGCCCGTGCGATAGCCACACGCTGCTTCTCACCGCCCGACAGTTTCAAACCGCGCTCACCCACCCTGGTTTCATAGCCTAGTGGTAGTGATTCGATAAATTCGTGTATGTGCGCTGCCTGAGCCGCCGCAACAACCGCTTCGCGACTGGCTTCGGGTCGGCCATAGGCGATGTTGTAATAAATCGTGTCGTTAAACAGCACCGTATCCTGCGGCACGATGCCGATCGCTGCGCGCAGGCTGCTCTGCGTCACCTCGCGTATATCCTGCCCGTTGATGCGTATCGATCCCGCCTGCACATCGTAAAACCGAAACAGCAGACGCGACAACGTGGACTTGCCCGCCCCGCTCGCCCCCACCACGGCCACGGTATGCCCGGCCGGTATGCTGAAATTCACGTCGAACAGGATTTGCCGGTCGGGATCGTAGCCGAAACTGACATGTTCAAATTTCACTTCGGCCTTACCGGGCGACAAGGCTTGCGCATCGGGCGCATCCGCGATTTCGCGGTGTTCGTGCAACAAACCGAACATCTTTTCCATATCCGCCAGCGCATGGCGGATCTCGCGGTATACGAAGCCGAGAAAATGCAAGGGCATATACAGCTGCAACATAAACACGTTCACCAGCACCAGATCGCCCAGCGTCATCGTGCCCTTCACCACCTCATCGGCAGCCAGCCACATCAGCGCCGTGATGCCGATGGCGATAATGACGCTTTGCCCGGCATTCAGGAAGGCAAGCGAAGTCTGATTGCGCACCGCGGCCGTCTCCCAGTGCTGCATATTGTGATCATAACGGCGCGCTTCGTATTGTTCATTGCCAAAATATTTCACCGTCTCATAATTGAGCAGACTGTCAATCGCGCGACTGTTCGCCTTGGAATCCAGATCGTTCATGGTACGCCGCACGACCATGCGCCATTCGGTGACAAACAGGGTAAAACCGATATAGATGACCAGCGTGACAAAGGTGATTATTGCGAACCAGGCGCTGTATTTACTGAGCAGAATGGCCGCCACCAGCCCTATCTCCAGCAGGGTCGGCAGAATATTGAACAGCATGAAATTCAACAAGAATCCGATGCCGCGTGTACCGCGCTCGATGTCGCGCGCCACGCCGCCGGTTTGCCTGTCCAGATGAAAGCGCAGACTCAGATTGTGCAAATGCTCGAACACCTGCAGGGCCACCCGCCGGATCGCACGCTGCGTCACCTTGGCAAATACCGCGTCGCGCAACTCGCCAAACAGCGTGCTGAGCAGACGCAGCAAGCCATAGCCCAGAATCAGGAATGCAGGCACCACCAATATCGCCTGCGATTTATCCAGCGCATCGATGATTTGCTTGAGCACCAGCGGAACGCCGACATTGCCGAACTTGGCCAGGATCAACAGACTCATCGCCAGTATCACCCTGCCCTTGAATTCCATCAGGTAGGGAATGAGTGATCGGAGGGTCTGCCAGCCGCCGCGCGTGTCGTGCTCTGAGTGTGATGAAGAAGGTCGCATAATCTGACAACAAAAAAGTAGGTGTCGATTATAGCCGCTGCTGTGTGCATAATATGACATCCTTAGCTTTGTGCCGTGCCATGAACCCTATCGCTGCCCTCTCCTACCATCTCAGAAGCCTGTTCAGCCGACTGTCAGGTCTGCTGGCAAAAAAATGGAATACCAGCTTCTATCTCTATCTGGCTGCGCTGTTCAGCGTATTGATCGTGGCGGATACGGCTTTTCTGCACCTGACCACCAATATGAGGCAGAGTGCTTTTGACATGATGGTGAGGTACAGGCTGGTGGTGCCTGAGGCAGACAAAGACATTGTCATCGTGGATATCAATGAAGCGAGCCTGTCCGCAATGTCACAGGAATACGGACGCTGGCCGTGGCCACGGCAGGTGCTGGCTGAGTTTGTCGAACAAATTGAAAAACAGCATCCCCAAGCGGTGGTTTTCGACGTCCTGCTCAGCGATGCAGATGTTTACAACCCCGACAGCGATGCCTATTTTGATGCGGCCATCGCCGCCACCCATAACACCTATTTCCCGATGTTGCGGCTGGATCCGGCGGATGACGCCCTGAGCCAGATCAAACCGGGCATGATTCCGGGTGTCACACCGTTCAACATCAAAGCCAGCCCGGACGCCACGGTGGCGATGGTGCTGCCTTACTTTAACTCGGTGCTGACAAGCGGACGGATGGGACTGCACAACATCTATCCTGATTTTGACGGCATCGTTCGCCAGTATCCGGTGTACCGCAACGACTACGGCTGGAAAATACCCTCGCTGCCGCTGACCATCGCAAAGCAGCAGGGCTATTCCCAGCCTGATGCTGCAAGCGTGCTGCTCAACTGGCGCGGCCCGCCGTTCACTTACAAGTCCGCCAGCTTCAGCGATGTCTTCAACGATTTTTCCCGTCAGAACAAACAACGCGCAGCCGATGAGTTCACCGGCAAAATCGTCATCATCGGTTCGACCGCGCCCAGCCTGTTCGATATCAAACCCACTCCGCTCTCCCGCACCCATCCCGGCGTGGAAATACTTGCCACCGCGATCGACAACTTCAAACACGGCGATTTTTTGCGTTTTCCGGATGCGCGCATCGCCTATTTACTGCTGACGCTCTCCGTCATCTGGGCGACCGCATGGGGTTTTTACCGCGACACCGGGCGCGACAAAATAGACAGGCTGTTCGGCGCCTCGCAATTCATCCTGCTCGGCATTTCCTATGCCAGCATCAATTTCACCAACACCTACATCAATCTCACCGGCCCGGTCACGCTGGGCCTGGCCTACTTCACCCTCGCTCGGCTCTATGACTAGGCCACCAGCAAACAACTGTAACAAAATACCGTGCGTATGGCACAACAACGGGGTGGCGATTTGCACGGCGTACTGATGCTGATTCAGCTGCGCAGCGACATGCTGAACGACGCGGTGCGCGAGAAGATCCGTCTGGGGATGGAAAAAATCGGCAGTCACGACAAGAGCGTCGAAATAATCAAGGGTGAACAACAAGGCCTGTGGGATTTGTTTGAAAATACCCTGGCCATCTCCTGGTTGTGCGACGCGAATGACGATGACAGCAGGCTGATGATCGCCCGCGACATTCAGGCACTGCAACAGGCTATCGCCCCGCTGTTGCACAAATACTGCGCGACTGTAGATAATGACGTGTCCAGCTTCGTCTTTGAGGGACGCATAGACGGAGGCGAACAGGCCAGAGAGAGCTGGCGCACGCTGTTTGCCGAAACCCTGCTGGAGTGGCACAGGAGAAACAGTTAGTCGTTAGTCGTTAGTCGTTAGTCGTTAGTCGTTAGTCGTTAGTCGTTAGTCGTTAGTCGTTAGTCGTTAGATTATGAGGATGCCATGAAATTTTATCTGTTATTCACACTGTTTATTGCTGGCACTGCGCTGGCGGGCGAGATCGGCACGACCGTCAAGGCAGACAGCGTGAGGGCTGCGCCGTTTTCCGATACGAAAATCATCACCACGCTACCCGCTGCCACCCGTGTCGAAATCCTCAAGAAAGACGGCGGCTGGTATCAGATCAAGAGCGCTCAGGGTAGCGGCTGGATACGCATGCTCAGCCTGCGGCGCGGCGATGTAAAAGCAGCGACCGGGCCGATATCCGGGCTGGCAGGACTGGCTTCGGGGCGTGCCGGCACCGGGAAAATCGTCGCCACCACCGGCATACGCGGCCTGAATGAAGAAGAGCTCAAGGCGGCTCACTATGACGAAAAGCAGATTGCACTCCTGGAATCATCGACGAGCAGCCGTGCGGAGGCACAAAAATATGCGGCTAAAGCCAAACTGAAAGCGCGGCAAATGGATTACCTTGCCGAACCGGGAGCATCGAAATGAATAGATTGACAACCAAAATATTCGTCATTGCCGCGCTGGCCTTATTGTTACAAACCGCACAGGCTTTTGACTTTGGACAAGAGTTGAGAAACGCTGCCAGAGAATTACAAAAACCGGGCGGCACCGCGAATCTCGGCGGCTATTCCGAAGCGGAAGAAGTCGCCATCGGCCGACAGATTGCGGGCAACCTGCTCGGCGCTGCCCCGCTGGTGCAAGATAAAAAACTGCAAAAGTACGTCAACAACGTTGGTCGCTGGATCGCCAGTCAGAGTGAACGCCCTGATCTTGTCTGGCATTTCGGCGTAATCGACAGCAGCGACATCAACGCCTTTGCGGCACCCGGCGGCTACATCTTCGTCACCCGCGGCCTATACAAACTTCTGAACGATGAAGCCGAACTGGCTGGCGTGCTGGCGCATGAAATCGGCCACGTCATCAGCAAACACCACCTGAAGATACTGCAACAAGGCAAAATGCTGGATTTAGGCAGCAAGCTGCTCGGCAAACAGGTCGGCGACGACAAGATCGGCAGGCTGATCGGCAGCGGCGCCGAAATTGTCTCGCGTTCACTGGACAAAGGTGCGGAATTTGAAGCGGATCGCATCGGCGTCGTGCTGGCGGCGCGCGCGGGTTATGATGCCTATGGCCTGCCCGGCGTATTGCAGGAGATCGGCCATAGCGCCACAGACGACAGCAGCGTCGCCCTGCTGTTCAAGACCCACCCGCATCCCGACGACAGGCTGGCGAAGCTGGGAGAGGCGATGGACAGCCGCTTCGACGGACTCAACGGGCAAACGGCGGCCAAACGTTTGTACAAAATCAAATAGCCGGGTTCGCAACCTGAGCGCAATTAACGGGAGGAAAATGGAAACCGCACCTGTGTGGCAGCTGGATTGGGATGAGAGTCTGAGCATGCACATTCCGGAGATTGATACCGAGCATCAGCGCTTTATCCTTCTGGTCAATGCGCTGAACGAAGCCATCGTCGCGCGTATGGACATGAAAGAGGTCAAGAAACGCATGCGCGCCCTTCAGGGCGACGCAGTCGCACATTTCGCCCATGAGGAGAAGTTATTCAGGGAGTGGGGCTACCCGCAAGCGGAAGAACATGCGCGCTGTCATGCAGAGATTATTCAGGCCCTGCACCATATCATGAATATTTTTAGTGATAGCCCTATGCCTTACGAGTGCATAGCAGCGAGCCTGAAAGTAAAAGAGGCGCTGATCACGCATCTGCTGACCGAAGACATGAAGTACCGCGATTTCTATCTTGCATCCCGGAAGTGAATGCCCTTACCTAGGGCAACTGTGAACCTCAGCAGCTATTCCGGCAGGGCAGGACGACCGAAATAGTAGCCCTGCGCATAATCCACCCCGATCTCGACCAGCATCTTCGCCGTTTCCGCGTCTTCGACAAATTCGGCCACGGTCTTGAGGCCGAAGCGATGCGCCATGCTGTTGATTTGCTCGACGATAATGCGGTCGCGTTCGTCGGCAACCATATTGCGCACAAAACTGCCCTCTATTTTCACGTAGTCTATCGACAGGTATTTCAGATAAAGGAAGGATGAAAATCCGCTGCCAAAATCGTCCAGTGCAACGGATATCTTGCTGGCGCGCAATTCTTCCAGCGCCGCTCTGACCTGGGTCAAATTAGGCAAGGCCTCCCGCTCGGTAATCTCCAGCACCAGCTTGTCGCAAGGCACGCCCGCATAGCGCGCCAAGTCCGGTATACCCCTAACCCACGCCAGATCGTTGAAGCTGCGCGGAAACAGGTTGAAAAACAATCTTGCCCGTGGATGTTTTGCGCTGACCCTGGCGTAGTGCGCCAGGCCCTTGCGAAACACCTCACGATCGAGTTCCTTGGCCATACCCAGTTCTTCGGCGACCTCGATAAATTCACCGGCAGGAACAATAAGCTCGCCATCGCGTATCCGCACCAGCACTTCAAATGCGATCACTTCCTTGCTTTGCACATCGACGATGGGTTGCAGAAATGCCTCTATGCGATCTTCCCGCAACGCATTGCGCAGGAAATCGCCTTGTTTGAAGACCGTCATCATAGTGCGGTCCTCCTGCGATCCAGCCGTCATCACCTGATTTTTTCCATGCGTCTTGGCCTTGTATAACACCACATCCATGGCCGTATAGATTTCTTCCGCCGTGCGCCCATCCTCGGGGAAACTGACCAGACTGAAACTGGCGGTGCAGCGTATCTTGCCGACCGGAAGTTCAAAAACCTTGTCTACCAGAGCCGTATATAATTTATTCGCCACATAAAATCCTTTTTCCGCTTCGGTCTCCGGCAGGATAATGGCGAATTCATCGCCGCCCAGTCTGGACAGCACATCGCCTTTGCGCAGCCCCTGGGCCAGCATCGCCGTCAGCTCCTTCAACACCAGATCGCCTATGGGATGTCCAAAAGTGTCGTTGATGTATTTGAAATTATCCAGATCTGCCATGATCACCGAAAAACCACGCTGATTACGTGCGGCACGGATAATCTCATAGTTCAGAAATTCTTGGTTCTTGCGCCGGTTGTAGAGCCCCGTCATCGGATCACGAGTAGACAACTCTTCCAGTTTGGCGTTGTATTCATGTACGGTTGTCAGCAGGCGATTGAAATAACTCGCCAGATTCTGTACCTCCAGCAGCCGCGTATTGCTGGGCACCTGCCGCGTCAAATCCATATCATCGGTTACCTGACGCATCACGCTGACCAGATTGGCAATCGGTATCACCACCAGATAGCGCAATTTGAAATACAGCATCAAAAACACCAGTCCAATGATGAACAGCGTATAGCCGAGCACGCTGTTGAGCACGGTATTGAACGATACTTTGAGTTTACTGACCGGATAGGTGATGTCGACCATGCCGTGCAGCGCACCGACATGAGATTGCGTATGGCAAGCCAGGCATTCCTGTTTGGCTACCACCGGATAGAGATAGCGAATCGCCTCCTTGTTCGGGAATAACAAGGCATCCGTACCGCTGGCCATGGCGAGGCGCAACTCTGCATCCTGCTCGATCACGCGGCGCTCGCCTTTCATCGCACCAAACTGCTGTGCCACGATATCGCCGCGATACACCTTGATTTTCAGTTCGGGGAAGTTGGCATTCAGGCGCGCGATGGATTCGTTTATTTGCTGCTTGTCCCAGCCGCGGCGCATATCCGAATACAGGCTTTGAAAAACCAGTTGCGAAATTTGTCGCGCGTCATCGCGCGCCAGATCATGCACCGCGCTATCGCGCATTACGCCGGACAGGCCGAATATCAGTATAAACGCAAAGGTCACCGACAATACCGACAGGGTCAGGAGCAGGCGCCCCAGCGAGATTTGCTTGAATAGACCGGAAAAATAACTCACTTGCACCCCAAATTTATAAGCGAGTGCGATAGAAAAATCACACCGCTGTTAACAGCGCTGAATCATACCATCACCCACAACGGATTGACCATGCTGATACTTTTGCACCGACTATGCGCCCGTCTTAATCTGCACGCCTGCCGTACCCCAGCATCCCGACTATCATGCGCACCACGGCATAGCTCAGGCGGGAAACCAGGTGCACCCACGCGCCCTGCCGATTCCAGTGCGACAGCTCAATGCGCAAGGTATCGTTCAAAACCGCCACCCATAGTTTGTCACGCAACTCCGTGGCGAAACTGGCGTCAATGATGGCGAGATTGGCCTCGCGAGCCAACAACAGGCTGAAGGGATCAATATTGGATGACCCCACCGTAGCCCATGCCCCATCCACCACGGCCACCTTGGCATGCAGATAACCGGCCTGATATTCGTAAATTTCAATACCCGCCGCCAGCAATTGCTGGTAAAGCGCGTGTGTCGCGTAGTGCAGCAAACGATGTTCCACCCGGCCTTGCAGCAGCAAAACCACGCGCACTCCGCGCTGTGCGGCCTGCATCAGGGCACGGCGGAAAATCCGTCCCGGTAAAAAATAGGCACTGGCAATCACCACTTCTCGCTGCGCGCCTGCAATCGCCTTCAGATAGGCGCGCTCAATGTCACGCCGATGACGCAGGTTGTCACGCAACAATAGGCTGATATTGGACTGTGTTGCGCTCCGTGCCGCATCCAGAATAAATCGCTCAATCCGCTTACCGCGCAAATGCTGGCTGGCCCATGACACCGCACTCCACATGCGGCGCATAGCCATATGTATTTCACCCGCCATGCTGCCCTGCACGCGTACCGCAAAATCGAAGCGCGGCGCTCCGGCCCCCTTGTTCCCCGTGGCATCATCAATGATGTTGATGCCGCCGATGAAGGCCACCTCACCATCCAGCACCACCAACTTGCGGTGCAAACGGCGCAAACGATTGCGCCGCAGGGTGAACGGGGAAATTTTACGCCTGAACCATTGCGCTTCAACGCCTGCCTCCCGCCACTCATCCATGCGGCGTTGCGGAAATCCGGACGAACCGAAACCATCCATCAGCACGCGCACCACCACACCACGCCGCGCGGCCCTTTGCAGGGCTAGCGAGACTTTATGACTGGTTCCATCGTCAGCAAAGATATAGGTTTCCAGATAAATGAAGCTCTGCGCAGCGTCGATATCCGCACAGAGTTGCGGAAAATACACTGCGCCATTTTGCAGCAGCGTGAGCTGATTGCCTTCTACCTGGTGATGGCCGTTAGCCATTTCGTTTCAGACTGGCCGACAACGCGGCGTGATCAGACAGACGCTGCCATGCGCCGCCTACATGCACTTCACTGTGCTGCACGGCAAAACCGCGCACGTAAATACGATCAAGACGAAACAGGGGTAATCTGGCAGGAAAACTGCGCGCCACCTTGCCGCCATGCAGATGAAACACATCATGCATACCCAACTCCCTGGCAAGGGGGTGGCTCATCTGATTGCGCCAGTCATTGAAGTCACCCGCGATAATCAGCGGAACATCGGGTGGAATACTGCTCTGCACATAGTCAATCAATGCCCCTGTCTGCACACGCCGCCCCCTGGCAAACAAACCGAAATGCGCGCACAAACAATGTACCCGCTGCCCGTCAGCCGACTCGATCTCGCAATGCAACAGACCGCGACTCTCGAAACGATGCGCGGAAACATCCGTGTTCAACGATTGCACAATCGGAAAACGGCTGAGTATCGCATTGCCGTGATGCCCGGCCTCATACACCGAATTTTTGCCGTAGGCGGCATGGGGCCAGATTTCTTCGGCCAGAAAATCGTGATGCGCACCGGCAGGGTAATTGATGAAGCGTTGACCGTGATGCGCATGTTCGCCCTGCACCTCCTGCAAAAATACGATATCGGCATTCAACTCGCGCAGCCGCTCGCGCAGTTCATGCATCACCACCCGCCGGTTGAAGTGCGAGAACCCCTTGTGGATATTGTAAGTGGCGACGGTGAGCGTTTGCATGATCCGTGTACATCCTGATTTTTGTGCTCCGGGAACGGTTATTCACGGTATCTTGTTAACGCGTAAGCATGGATTTCCATAAAAGCCACACCTGAAACTCCAGCTTTATGACCACCCGCCCAATAATGCCTCAAATTCACCCACAGGTACCGGCTTACTGAACAGATAACCCTGAAAAGCCCGGCAGCCATGCTGCTTGAGAAAAGCCAGCTGCCCTTCGGTTTCAACCCCTTCGGCGATCACATCCAGGCGGAAGTTGTGCGCCATGTCGATGATGGTTTGCACCATCACGGCATCGTTGGGATCGGTGGTAATGTCACGTACGAAGCTCTGATCTATCTTGAGCTGGTCGAGCGGCAGCTGTTTCAAATAGGCCAGCGAGGAATAGCCGGTACCAAAATCGTCCATGGATAGGCGCACGCCCAGCGATTTCAACGCATACATTTTCGCCACCACATCGGTGACATCGCTCAACACCACGCCCTCGGTCAATTCCAGCTTCAGGCGCGAGGCATCCACATCAAACGTGCGCAGCACGGCCATCACCCTGTCCACGAAATCGACCAGCTTGAATTGTTGCGCACTGACGTTAACCGCAATGCTCAGATCGCGGGTCAGCTCGTTTTTACTCCATGCTGCCAGTTGCCGACAGGCCGTTTCAAGCACCCAATGTCCCACCTCCAGTATCAGCGAACTTTCCTCGGCCACCGGGATGAATTGCGCGGGAGAAACCATACCGCGCGTCGGATGAACCCAGCGCACCAGCACTTCCGCACCCAGCGCGCGATGCTCATCGTCCACCTGAATCTGATAATGCAAGCGCAATTGTCCGTTGAACACGGCATAACGCAAATCCGCCTCCAGGGCTGCGCGCGTTTCGACTGCGTGCTGCATCTGCGGATCGAAGAAGCGCACGGTATTCCGGCCCGACTCCTTGGCCTGGTACATCGCCATGTCGGCGTGTTTGAGCAGGACATCGACCGATTCCTCATTACCCCGATACAAACAGACGCCGATACTGGGCGAGCTGTGATACAAACGATCCTTGAGCTGATAGGCCGTGGTCAGGCTGCTTCGTATCTTTTCGGCAATTAACGCAGCCCTTTGCGAAGCCTCTTCCGCAATAGAATCGATGCCTTCGACCAGGATCACGAATTCGTCGCCCCCCATGCGTGCAACGGTGTCCACCTCGCGCACACAGGAACGGATACGCTGCGCCACCTCGATCAGCAACAGATCGCCGTAGTCGTGCCCCATCGTATCGTTAAGCGTTTTAAATCTGTCCATATCGAGAAACATCACGGCGCCGTAATGCTGATTACGCATCGAAGCTGTCAATGCCAGACTCATGCGTTCCAGCAACAAACGACGATTAGGCAACCTGGTCAGGTTGTCATAGAACGCCAGATTACGTATTTCTTCCTCAGCCTTCTTACGCGCGCTGATATCGCTGAAAATGGCCACGTATTCACTAACCTTGCCCTCACCATCTTTCACCGTGCTGATGGTCAGCCATTTCGGATAGATCTCGCCATTTTTGCGTTTGTCGAGAATTTCCCCGCTCCACGAACCCTCATCGATCAATTGCCGCCACATCGCCGCATAAAATGCCTTGTCATGAGCGCCCGAACTGAGGATGCGCGGATTTTTCCCAAGCACATCATCCGGGTCATAACCGGTGATCTCCTGAAAGGCATGATTGACGCGGATGATATTCACGTTCGCATCCGCAATCACGATACCCTCATGGGTTTCGAATGCCACTGCGGCGATGCGCTGGCTGTCCTCTGCCCGTTTCTGTTCGGTAATGTCCTGCACTGCTCCCACCGAACGCAATGGCTTGCCCGCTGCGTCGAATTCACTGCGGCAACGTTCGCGCACCCACTTGATGCGACCATCCGCCATCAGCAAACGGTGCTCCACGTCGTAAATCTGCCTGTCCACCAGCGATCGGGCATAAGCCTGATTCACCTTTTCTCTGTCATCCGGGTGTATCACGCTCAGAAAATTTTCGTAACTGGCTACAAAATGCGCGGGATCGCGCTCAAACATCCGGTAGATCTCATCCGACCAGTACAACTTGCCGCTGAGCAGATTGAGCTCCCAGCTGCCCAGCTGCCCCAGCCGTTGCGCTTCATTGAGCAGACTCTGGCTATCACGCAAGGCCGTTTCCACCTGCTCTCGCCCGATGATTTCTTCATGCAATTGTGCAATCGTCGCACTCAGATCGCGTGTACGCTCCCCGATGCGCTGTTCCAGCGTGCCGTACAACCCCTGCAGATTTTCCGCCATGCGATTGAATGCCAGCGCGAACCGCCCCAGCTCACCGGGGGCGGATTCGTCCACCCGCCTGTTCGTGCCACCTCTGGCCACTTCATCCGCCGTCCGCGCCATCTCTTCGAGCGGCACGCTGATCTGCCGGCCGAAATAATACGCAAGCAGCCCGGCGAACAGCATCAACCCCGACACCACTTCGATCATGAGCACGCGTTGCTGTGCTATGGACGCAAATACCTCATCCGCATCCACCTTGACCACCATCCCCCAGCCCAGTTCGGGCAGGTAACGCCACGCGGCCACCACCGGCTTGCCCCGATAATCCGGTTTTATTCCCGCACCCGACTCACCCGAAAGCGCGCCCAGCATAGGCAGCGAACTGCTCTGTTGCGGGTTCATCCGCAGCTTCATCGGTGCCTCGCTGCGATATTTGAGCGGCGTGGTGAACACCACATCATCCCCGTCCCGCAGGGCAAAGATAGCCTCGCCGCTCAGCCCCAGACCCGTTGCATCCGTCGCCACCTGGTAAAACAAATCGTTACTCAATTGTGCCGCAAACACCCCCTTGAATTTTCCGTCCACCATGACAGGAGCGGCGATGAACAGCGCCGATGTCTGCGACGGGGCGTAATGCCCGTAAGCCGAGATCACCGGCTCCAGCGTCATAAGCACTTCGCGGAATGCCTGTGCCAATGGCGTTTCACTGTAAGGACCGGCCAGCAGATTGGTGGCAAAGTCGGCTTCACGCTTCTGGCTATAGATCACCTCCCCCTGAGGCGTTATCAGGAACACGTCATAGAACAGCGCGTATTCTCCGACATAGCGTCCAAAATATTCATGCAATCCGGCTGCTTCCCGGGCATAGGGCGGATTGTGCCAGCCTGCCGCATAGTCTTGCGGCATTGTTTCTATTGCATTCATCACCTGCGGGCCGCGCGCTCGAATCTGCACTTCCCGTTTGCGCTCCGTCAAATAGGCTTGAACCTGAATCGTTTTTTTGTCCGCCAGACCGGACATCCTGCCCAGCGCCTCGGTGCGCAACGTTGCTTCATCCTGTCTCAGGTTTAGATAACTGAACAACGCCAGCGGCAGCACTGCCACCAGCAAAAACAGCAGCAACAGGCGCGGGAAAATCTTCATTTATCACCACCTGCCATCCCGTCACGTCCGGCGTGCGGAATAAAAAATGGAAAGGGCGCAGGCGCTACGCTGCGCCCGGATTGCCAGATGATATCGAATTGTCCATCTGCCCGCGCACGGCCGATGCGCACAGGCTTCCACAAATGCTGCGTTTCGGCATCCACGGCCACGATACCTGCCGGTGCATTCAGCGTCTGCCTGCCCAGCGCGATCCTCACGCTGTAAGCATCCGGCGTGCCCGCATCGCGCTGCGCGTTCACCCACAAATGCACGCCGATGTAAGCTGCCTCCATCGGGTCATCCAGCACCCGCCGCGATCCGAAGCGCTGACGAAAACGTTCGACAAAGGCACGGTTCTCGATGCTATCCACACTCTGGAAATAGTTCCAGACTGCATAATGTCCCGCAACCCGTTCCGGCCCTATCGTTGCCAGCTCGGCCTCGGCGATGCTGGTAGAGAACACCGGAATCACATCAGCGCTGATTCCCGCCTTTTGCAGCGCGCGAAAGAAATACAGGTTGCTGTCACCATTGAGTGTGTTCACCACGAAATCGGGGCGTTGTGCCGCAATCTCGCCCGCGATGGCATCGAAATCCTGTTCTCCCATCGGCACGTAGCGTTCCGTTACAAGCTGCCCGCCCCTTGCCACCAGTAATTTTTTGACTATATTGTTCGCGGTGCGCGGAAACACATAATCCGAGCCTATCAGATAGGCGCGGCGGCCGTGTTGCTGCATCGCCCAGCTCACCATCGGAATAATCTGCTGATTGGGCGCCGCACCGGTATAGATGATGTTCGGTGATTGTTCCAGCCCTTCATACTGCACCGGATAGAACAGCAGATTGTCATGCCGCTCGACCACCGGCCTGACAGCCTTGCGGCAGGCCGAAGTCCAGCAGCCGAACAGCGCCCGCACATGCTCTTTGGTGATCAGTTTCTCGGCCTGCTCCGCGCAGTAGCCGGCATCCGAGCGGCAGTCGCTGACGATCATTTCGATCCGCGCACCGTTCACACCGCCTGTCGCGTTGGCTTCTTCCACCGCCAGCCGCACCGCATCCACCAGCGGCGTTTCGCTGGCGGCCATCGTGCCACTGAGCGAATGCAGCACACCTATCCTGACGACAGCTTGGTCAGCTGCGCGATACTGCCAGACGAGAATAATCAGCAGTGCCAGCACAGGGACGACAAATGACAAAAATTTTCTGTAGCGCATCATTTTTTCTGTAGCGTCGCAACGGCCAGACGCAAATCCTGCCATGCTTTCGCCTTTTCCATCGGACTGCGCAGCAAATAGGCAGGATGATAGGTGACGACCAGCGGTGTGCCATTATAGTCATGTATCTCTCCGCGCAACGAAGCAATCGTCGCATCGGTATCGAGCAGTGCAGAAGCCGCAGTCTTGCCGAGTGCGACTATCACGCGGGGCTTTATCAGCGCGATCTGGCGTTTCAGGTACGGCAGACAGGCCGCGATCTCGCCCACATGAGGATGCCTGTCCTCTTCCGGGCGGCATTTTATGACATTGGCGATATAGACATTTTCACCGCGCGCAAGACCGATCGACATCAGCATATTGTCCAGCAGACGACCCGCCTGTCCCACGAACGGCTCGCCCGACACATCTTCATCCGCACCCGGCGCCTCGCCGACAAACAGCCAGTCTGCCTGCTCATCACCTGCGCCGAACACCGTCTGCGTGCAGCCCGCGCGCAACGCGCACAATTCACAGCCCCGCACTTTCTGTCTGAGTTCCGGCCAGTCCACATCGGCCAGCGGCCCGCCTGCAATTTTGATCTGAAATTCGCGCAAGCTGTCCTCGCCGCTGTCGCCATACGGCCCGGCGACAAAAAGGTCTTCAACCTCCGCCCGCGGAACAGCACCGCCAGACACTGACGCATTGCCCGACACGTCTGTCGACGATACCGTAACCTCTGCTGGCGGCTCTTGCGCCACGGCAGCCTCGACGGAGTGCATCGACTCCGGCACATGCCGTCGCTCCCACAAGGGGTACAGGTTCAATTCGCGCAACATCGCCTCGCGTCTATCCATTTCCCTCTTTCACTGCTTCTCTGATGCAACTTTCAACCATCCGACCGAGCTATCAAAAATGATGTCCCGGTCTCTATTTATCCCGCAAGCGAAAGTGATGAAATATCACACACCATCACCATCGCGTCATCGCTACCCTTTTCATTCCGGTAATAAGCGCGCCGCATCCCCACTTCGACAAACCCGGCACAACGATACAAGGCAATCGCGCACTGGTTCGAGACACGTACCTCAAGAAACACGCGGGACATCTGTCGGGCACAAGCAGCCTCCAGCATCGCCGACAGCATTACTCTGCCCAGCCCCTTGCGCTGATGCGCTGCCGCCACACCTATATTGAGTAATTCCGCTTCATCCACGCCCGGCATCAGTACCGCATAGCTGCACAATTCGCCTGCCACCTCGTCCACGCAACACAGGTAAGCGCTATTCAGCGCAGCGCAGAAATTGCCGCGCGTCCACGGATAAGCCTGCACCGCCTGCTCAATGGCCAGCACCGCATCGACATCCGCTACGGTCATCAGTCTCATTGATTCTGCAGTGATTTTTCAACTGCCAGCTGTTCGCGTTCGGCGGTCTTCAACGCTACCTTGTCGCGCAAATAGAGCGGCAGGGCCTCAGCCGCATCCACACCCCGCCCAGCGGCCAATTGCGCCGCGCCCAGGGATGCGATTGCGGCGGCCTGCGGCACGGCAGCCGCATCCACACCGCTCAACTGTCCGCTGTAACGTGTCAGCAATACTGTGCCAAATTCTGCAAAACCGCTACCCGCGCCGAACCAGCCCGCCCCGGGAATGACGGGCGCCTCTTCCGGTTTGCATAAACAGGGAGCACAAACCACAGCCCATTCATTGCCGCACTTTTCATAGGCAGCGAAATAAATTTCGCCCATACGCGCGTCCAGCGCCGCGATTACCCGCTGCCGACCAGAGGCTTCCGCCAGTGCCTGCAGGGTGCAGACGCCCGCCACAGGCAGACTCGCACCGAACGCCAGCCCCTGCGTCACCCCGCAGGCGATGCGCACCCCGGTAAACGAACCCGGCCCTGAGCCATACGCGATGCCATCCATGTCCCGAATCGCACATCCCGCTTCCCGCAACACGGCATCCAGCATGGGCACCAGCAATTCCGAGTGTTTTTGCCCGACCCGCTCGCAATGCTCGAGCACGGCGCCGTCCTGCCAGAGTGCGACCGAGCAGTATTCGGTGGAGGTTTCCAGTGCCAGTACTTTCATGGTCAGTTCGGCAGCAGCAGTACGACCGCCTGAGCCGCAACACCCTCGCCGCGTCCGGCATAGCCCAGATGTTCGGTGGTCGTAGCCTTTACGTTCACGGCACTTTTCTCAATGCGCAGATCGTCGGCGATGTGCGCGACCATTTGTGCGATATGCGGCGCCATCTTCGGCGCCTGCGCGATGATGGTCGCATCCACGTTGGCGACACGGTATCCCTGCGCACGCACCAGATGCAGTGTTTCTCTCAACAGGATGCGACTGTCGATGTTCTTGAATTTGACGTCCGTGTCAGCAAAGTGACGACCGATATCGCCCAGCGCAGCCGCGCCCAGCAACGCATCGCAGATCGCATGCAGCAACACGTCCGCATCAGAATGTCCGAGCAAGCCCTTGTCATACGAAATTTCCACTCCGCCAATGATCAGGCGGCGGCCCTCCACCAGCTGATGCACGTCAAAACCCTGTCCAATACGCATAAATTTGCCTTTCGTAGGGCGGGCAACTTTGCCCACCGTTAAACGCTCACGCGTGGGCACAACGTGCCCACCCTACATCTACATCTCTTTCAAAAGCAACTCAGCCAGCCTGATGTCCTGCGGATATGTCACCTTGAAATTACTGGAGTCACCCGCCACCAGTCTGGGATGCAAGCCCAGCGCCTCAATGGCCGAGGCTTCGTCCGTCACCGCGCTGCAATGCTGCAAGGCCTGTGCCAGCAGCCCGGCTCTAAACATCTGCGGGGTCTGCGCCTGCCACAATGCTGCGCGCTCTTCAGTATGCACGATCCGCCCCTGCGCATCGGCACGCTTTAAAGTATCCGCCACCGGCACAGCCAGTATCCCGCCCACGGCATCCTCGCGCAGCTCGGTTATCAGTTTGCCCAGATGCGCCTGCGTCAGACAGGGGCGCGCCGCATCGTGTACCAGCACCCAGTCATCCGGTTCGATTTCACTCGCCAGCAAGCCGTTCAGCACCGTGTCCGCACGCGTGTGGCCGCCGCAATACAAGGTCTGCAACTTATCGCCGAATGGCTTCCAGTCAAACTCGTGAAACAAGCTGTCATCGGGCGATAACACCACAAACACCGTGGCAATCTCGCTGCAGGAGCACAAGGTATTGATCGCGTGAAAAATCATCGGCGCACCCGCAAGCGGCAGATATTGTTTAGGGATGTCATGTCCCATGCGCGCGCCAAAACCGGCGGCTGGAACCAGTGCGTGAAATTCAGTCATGGGAGGATTGTAATTGAAAATGAAAATCTGACGTTCGTTCAGTAGTCAGCTAAA
>JAURZN010000202.1 GCA_030653355.1 Gallionella sp.
GCCGGCATACCCATCAACACCAATAAGGTGGTCACCAAAGTATTGATAGAGAATGGGGGGACGGTGGTTATTGGCGGAGTTTACAAGCAGAGCGACTCAACCGTAGTCAACAAGGTGCCGTTGCTGGGTGATATCCCTGTATTGGGTAATTTATTCAAGAGCAAGGGCACTTCAACAAGCAAGGACGAACTGCTGATTTTCCTTTCGCCTAAAATCATGCAGGACGCGTTGAACCTGCGTTAATCCGGCAGTTACTAGGAAATATGCGACATCAAGGCCCGGCTCAGTCCGGGCCTTTGAATTAATAGTTTACAATCCGGGCTATGCAAAACAGCACTACAAACGATACACGCAAATACCAGTCGGGTAACCTGATTCTGGTCGGCATGATGGGCTCGGGTAAAACCACCATGGGGCGCATCCTGGCGAGGCATCTGGATAAGGTATTTGTGGATAGCGATGAAGAAATTCAGTCGCGCACGGGCGTGACCATCCCGCATATCTTCGATGTGGAAGGCGAGGCTGGCTTTCGCCAGCGTGAGACCGCTGCGCTCGAAGCACTGTTGCAGCGCGATAATCTGGTGCTGGCCACGGGGGGTGGCGCAGTGCTGGCTGCTGAAAATCGTATGATGATGCAACAGAACGGCCTGGTCATCTACCTGAAGGCCAGCGTTCATGACTTGTGGCTGCGCACGCGCAACGATAAAAATCGCCCCCTGCTGCAAACGGGAAATGTGCATGCCAAGCTCGTCGAGTTGCTGCATCAACGCGATTCGCTCTATCAGCAGGCGGCCGATATCGTCATGCCCACAGGCAGACAAAGCGTACATGGCCTGATGCTTAAGCTGGCGGGTGAAATCGAGAACTACCGAAAACTACCGAAAACGTAACCAATAGAAGATTATGCAAACATTAACAGTAGGATTGGCAGAGCGCAGTTACCCCATACATATCGGTACCGGTCTGCTGGCAAATGCGGAGCTGCTGACAGCCCATCTGCCCGGCAAGCGGGTTGCCATCGTCACCAATACCACGGTAGCGCCCCTGTATCTGGAAAGATTGCAGCAGACCCTGCAAGAGCTGGGGGTACACAGCATGCCGGTCGTGCTTCCGGATGGCGAGGTTTATAAGACATCCGAGACGCTTAATACGATTTATGACGCACTGCTGACTCACCGTTGCGAACGCAGTACGCCGCTTATCGCGCTGGGTGGAGGGGTGATCGGTGACATGACGGGTTATGCCGCGGCGACTTATTTGCGCGGCGTGCCCTTTATCCAGATACCGACTACGCTGCTGTCGCAGGTGGATTCCTCGGTGGGCGGCAAGACCGGCATCAATCACCCGCTTGGCAAAAACATGATAGGTGCGTTCTATCAGCCGCGACTGGTGCTGGCCGACATTTCAACGCTGGATACCCTGCCGGACAATGAGTTGTCGGCCGGGCTGGCAGAGGTCATCAAGTATGGATTGATCCGCGACCTGCCTTTTCTTGAATGGCTGGAGCAGAATATGGACAAGCTGCTGGCGCGCGACACTCAAGCGCTGCAATATGCGGTGTTGCGCAGTTGCCAGCACAAGGCGGAAGTCGTGGCCGCAGATGAGCGTGAAAGCGGCGAGCGCGCCTTGCTGAATCTGGGGCATACTTTTGGTCATGCGATTGAGTCTGGCATGGGATACGGCAACTGGCTGCATGGAGAAGCAGTGGCGGCGGGCACGGTGATGGCTGCCGATTTGTCACAGCGCATGGGCTGGATCAGCGCGCAGGATGTGGTGCGCATACGTACCTTATTTCAGCGCGCCAGACTGCCTGTAGTGTCTCCCGATCTGGGCGTGGAAAAATATCTGGATTACATGGGGCATGACAAAAAAGTTGAGGGCGGAAAAATGCGTTTTGTACTGCTACAGGAAGTCGGCAAGGCTGTGCTAAAGGGCGATGTGCCCTCCGCATTGTTGCAACAAACGCTTGAGGCGTGTGTATGACAGCACTCGCGCCCTATGCGGTGTCCGAGGCCAATTCGCGCGGCAGACGCTTAGCCGAGGCTGCGCCGCAGGGACGCAGCGAATTTCAGCGTGATCGTGACCGCATCATTCATTCCGGCGCGTTTCGCCGTCTGGAATACAAGACCCAGGTGTTTGTGAATCATGAGGGCGACCTGTTTCGCACCCGTTTGACCCATAGCATCGAAGTGGCACAAATTGCCCGCTCGATCGCGCGCAATCTGCATTTGAATGAAGATCTGGCCGAAGCGATTTCACTGGCGCATGACCTGGGACACACGCCGTTTGGTCATGCCGGACAGGAAGCGCTGAACGACTGCATGAAAGCTTACGGCGGCTTCGAGCATAATTTGCAATCCGTGCGGGTGGTGGATGTGCTGGAAGAGCGTTATGCGACGTTCGACGGGTTGAATCTCTGTTTTGAGACACGCGAGGGTATGCTCAAGCACTGTAGCCTGGAACAGGCAGCGCTGCTGGGCGAACTGGGGGAGCGTTTTCTGAATAATCGTCGCCCTGCACTGGAGGGGCAAATCGCCACTCTGGCCGATGAAATCGCTTACAACCATCATGATGTGGATGATGGCTTGCGTTCAGGGCTCATCACCCTAGAGCAACTCGCTGCCGTACCGCTGGTGGCGGAACATTTGCATCAGGTGCGTGAGGCTTATCCGGATTTGCCGGAACGGCGCGTGGTGCACGAAACCGTGCGGCGCATGATTAATACGCTGGTAACTGATTTAATCCGTCAAAGCGCGCTCAATATTGCCGCCCAAAATTTGAGCAGTCTGGAAGATGTACGCAATGCACCCGCGTTGATTGCTTTTAGTGCGGAGTTGAACAAACAGCAGCGCGAGCTCAAGAAGTTTTTGCACAGCCATCTCTACCGTCATTACCGCGTGATGCGCATGAGCGCCAAGGCGCAGCGCATCATACGTGACTTATTCGGCGTTTTCATGGAGGACAGCCGTCTGCTGCCGTTTAAGACACCGGGCACGCTTGCGGAGGCGGACAGGGCGCGGGTAGTGGCGGATTACATCGCGGGCATGACGGATCGCTACGCGATACGTGAACATAAACGCATTTTTGCCGTGGAAGAAGACGCGTTTTAGAAACAGGTTTCAGAGGCGGCTATTTTTTGGCCCAGTATTGCACGTTCGGCAAGCCCTCAAAATGTGCGTCTGATGTCAGCAGCTTCCCGCAGGCAGCAAGAGCGCTGGCATAGACCACGGAATCCGCCATGGCAAGCTTATACCGCACAGAAATATCTGCCGCAGATAACGCAATGCGAGTATCAAGTGGCCTTACCTGACAGGTTTCAGTAAGTCCGATGACATCCAGCGCTGACACTTCATCTTTTTCGCGCAAACACCATTTGTAGAGTTCAAACTGCACCAGCGTTGGAACAATCAGATTGGCACTATCCGTGAGGAAGGGCGCGAAATTGTCCGCCAGAGCGCTATCAGTCAGCCATTCTATCCAGCCACAGGTGTCAACTACGTGCATCAAACAGGCTCCTCGCGTTCGCGAACATCGTCTGTGTTGGCGCCCCTGAACAGACCACGCACTTCGCCGATGTTGCGCCGGGGGATCATAACAATAGTGTCACCCTTGGAAACAAAGACAAATTGCTGGCCGGCCTTGAGTCCTAATTCATCGCGAAATGACTTGGGTATGCCTATCTGGAATTTTTCGGACAAGGTTGCAGTGTGCATTCTTACCTTCTTGTGCATCGTAAATTTTTCGTAAGAATACAGCAGTGCTTAGGCAATTTCAAGCGTTAAACTTTAGGGTGCATGGCTTCAATGTCTCCGATAACATGGTGAAATTACCCCGGATAATCCATTAGTCCGTCATTCCGTCCTTGGCCGGAATCCTGCGAATTAGGGAGATGCTGATTTATTCGTCATCCCCGAAAAAGCGGGAATCCAGCGAAAAGATGTTCCGCGTAGCGGACAAAGAATCAGTTTTGTCCGCTACGCGGCGTTATTTAATAACCTGGATTCCCGCTTTGCGAGCAGCCGCTTCGCGACTTGCCTGCTTACCCCTCTGCGCGGGAATGACGTGGGTTATTGATAATGAACAATTTGGGATAATGTTACCCCGCCGCCTGTCCCGATTGAACGGCCTCCAGTCGGTTTGGTGTGGCCTTGTTCGACCATGCGACCTAATATGCAACGCAGGGAGAATCAAGATGAGAATGCAGCGCGGCTTTACACTGATTGAAATCATGATAGTGGTGGCTATCGTCGGCATCCTTTCGGCAGTTGCGATACCGATGTACACCGCATACATGGCGCGAGGAAAACTGGTCGAAGCGCAGTCCGCGCTCACTTCCGCGCGGGTAAGCATAGAGCAGTATTATCAGGATAATCGTACTTACGCAGGTTTTACCTGTCCGGCTGCGACCCGTTATTTTTCTTACGCTTGTACGCTTGCGGCCGACAGTTACACGCTCACGGCCAGCAATGTTGCCGGTCAAGGGTTGGGCGCAGCCAATAGCTATGCCTACACTATTAATGCGAGCAACGCCAAAGCCACCACCCGATTTGACGGGGCAGCAAGTACGGCCGCCTGCTGGATCACCAAGGCGGGCCAGGGATGCTAGGGCTGCGCTTCATACAACGCGGCATTACCATGATCGAGGTCATGGTAACGGTGGTTATTGTCGCTACCGTTGTCGCCATCGGTATTCCGGGATTGTCGGCCTGGATGCAGAACGCTCAGGTAAAAGCAACGGCTGAATCTGTGCTGACCGGATTGCAACTCGCGCGCGGTGAGGCTGTCCGGCAAAATGTCCGCACCCGTTTTCAGCTCGCCAATCCAAATGGCACAGGTTGTAGCAGCATGGGGTGCTGGACAATTACCACGGACAGTCTGACCGCGCCGGGCACCTTCCCCACTGCCAATCAGGTGCAAACGGCTGGGGCGCAGGAAAGCGGAACCAACGCCCGTCTCGGCGTGAGCACGGCGACACTTGCGGCAAGCAATTGTTGCGCGACCGCCATAGCGGCGGGAACAGGGATGGGCACGAATCCCTTGCCGGGCGTGGTTTTCAATGCCTTCGGCCAGGTGGTGACGGATGCCTCTGTGACCAGAATTACCCGGATAGATGTCAGCAATCCGTCGGCTCCCGATACCCGCAGACTGGTCATCATGATAAGCAGTTCCGGGATGGCCAAATTATGCGACCCTTCCTTCCCCTCGTCCAATTCACGCGGTTGTCCCTGAGGAGTTGCGGTGAATTCCAACTATTTCTCATCATCGAAACATGCACAGCAGGGTTCTATTTTGCTGGAGGCGCTGATAGCGTTTCTGATTTTCTCCATGGGCATACTCGGGGTGATCGGCCTGCAGGCCACGGCCATCAGCAATACGCTGGACGCGCGTTACCGTTCAGATGCGGCCTTTCTGGCCAACCAGATCATCGCGCATATGTGGACGGATCCACTGGCTGTTGCCGGCACGATGCCGACCAGTTATGTCGTTCAACCCAATTACGCCTGCAACCCCTGCACAAGCAGTAATGGCAATGTGAATACGCAAGCCTGGGTGGCGCAGATTCAGTCCGGGTTTTTGCCCGGTGTGACCAATGCGGCCAACCAGCCCGTCATCGCCATTAACGGTGATCAGGTTACGGTGACGCTGTATTGGCAGTCGCCGCAAAATCAGGCGACGATGCACAATTATGTGACAAAAACGGAAATTAAATTTAACTAGCATGAGCGAATGCGTGCGCCAAATGAAAACCTCTAAAATCCCTGGTCAATGCCGCACGGGCATTCCCACGGAATATAAGGCGATAAATCGCCTATTCCTGAATGAAGGTGGTTTTACGCTCATAGAGCTGCTGGTCGGTCTGGCGCTCGGCCTGATCGCGTCGCTGGCTATTTTCTCCACCGTATCGACCTTCGAGACGCAGCGCCGCACTACGGGCGGAGGCGCGGACATGCAGCAAAATGGCTTACTCGCGTTGTATTCCATCGAGCAGGACATACGCATGGCCGGATACGGACTGGTTGATGCCAGCACGACGCCCGGCACCCTGCCTTGTGTCAAAATTAACAATGTGGATGTTGCGCCGGTAAAAATCACTGACGGCGGTACCGGCTCTGATTCACTCACCACACACAGGCTGGATTCGGACATCGGCGGCATCGTCACAGGAGGAGGCACTGCCATGCTTACCGCTGCTTTATCCGATACGCCGACCCTCTCATCCATCAGGGTGGACACCAGCAAAGCCATCAAACAGAATGATTACCTGCTGATTCCGAAAGCCAATTACAGCGTCAGTAAGAGCTGTGCATTGCTACAGGCGACCAGCCTGCCTGCAATCGATGCAGCTACAGCACCCACTGCCAGCATTATTAATCTGGGGCAGAGCGCGCCCGCATTTCCTGATCTGCGCTACCAGATCGACGCCGGCTTAAACTTGAATCACTCCGTTAACAGCGGCACCAACTGGAATACCGTGGCGACTGACATCGTCAACATGCAGATGCAGTATGGCGTAGCCGATGCGGGTAGCCTGCCGGTAACCTGCTGGACAGATGCGACCGGCAATGCCTGTTCCGGGAGCGATTGGGCTGCTCCTTCAGCAGCCGAAATTGCGCGCATCAAGGCGATCCGGGTTGCCATTGTTGCCAGAAGCGCGCAGAAAGCCGCCTGTACCACCACGACGGTTGCGCCCGTTTCCTGGGTAAAACCAAACACCACACCGGCCAGCAGCAATGCTCCGTTGATCAGTCTGAGCACGACTGTCGGCCAAGAGTGGCAATGCTATCGCTACAAGGTTTATCAGACCATCATCCCTATCCGCAACGTGATATGGGGGAATTTGTGATGAATTACCGTCATAAACAGCAGGGCGTGGTGCTGGTGATTGCGCTGATTGCACTGGTGGCCATTTCGCTGACGGCCGTCGCGCTGATGCGTACCGTCGATACCAGCAACGTGGTTTCCGGCAATATCGCCTTCAATGAGGCCGCCATTCAGATGGCGGACATCGGGGCGGAGCAGGCTTATGCGGAAATCGATGCGGAGCCGGACCCCAAGGTTTTCACGGGGAAGACTTACTATTATCCGAACTATTCAGCGATCAGTACGGTATCGAGGCTGCCCACGCAGGCGGCAACGTGGAAGGTTATCCCGTCTTCCAGCGTGAACTTATCAGGATATGCCGTGCAGTATATGGTAGAGCGGATGTGCGTAGGGACAGCGAATTTTCAGGAAATGCCGACTTTCAGCAAATGCAAGGCAGCGCCGCTTTATGATACAGCCGGTGTCTTGCTGGCGGATGCCAACAATATTCCCTTGCCAGTTGGGAAGCTGTTTTATCGTATTACGGTTCAGGTCAACGGGCCGAGAAATACCCGCGCACTGTCCCAGTTTTTTTACGGCGTGCTTGGTGGCGTAAACGATTAGACGTGATCCGATTGCTCAGGAGGTGTGCTTAATGACATGTAAAGTTTTTGTAGCAGCCCAGGCATGATTTTTCATGCCGTAGTTCAATGCTTGGGGTTTTGACCTGAGCATAACCCGCCGTTCGGCTTCACTATTGCTTTGTTTAATTTCGGAAAGGAAAAGATCATGAAAACCCAACCCGCGAATCTGTTACTTGCCCTGATGCTTGGTTTTACCAGTATGGTATTTGTCTCGACAACGGCCTGCGCCAGCGATGATAAATCCAAGGAAGAGCAAGATGCCAAGGATGCAAAAGACGCCAAGGATGCAAAAGACAGCAAGGATGCAAAAGACAGCAAGGATGTGTCCGATAGCGCGAGCTGTAGCAGCAAGCTGATCGCGGCCTGTGGCCTGAATGTAATACAAACAATCTGCAGCAGTTACCCCTCGTACACCGTCAAGAGCGAAGAAGTTGACGATGGCAAGCATAAGTCCAAGGACAAGGACAGCAAGTCCAAGAATGACCGCGACTACAACGATGACAGCCATAAAGACCATGTCGATCGTTCAACGGATGCGGTTGGCAACAAGGTTGCCATTTGCCACCGCATGGGCGGAGCTAGAGTCAATCTGGTCGTGGCGAATGACGGCTGGCTGAGCGGACATTCCAAGCATGCGCTGGATACGATAGGGCGCTGCGAGGATTTTGATGAGGCCAAAAATGACTCATCCAAGAAGGATAGCGATAAAAAGATTTCCGCCTCCGACGCAGGCTATGACCGCGGCCTCACGCCGAGCCAGATCAATTGCCTGAGCAACCTTCCTGGAAACATCACTATCCCGTCCTCCAATCAGGGGCCTAGCCGTGGTGGCGTAAGGACTCTGCGCTAATCTGCGCAGTCTTGTAAGGTAACGGCAGGGCGGAGTAATCCGCCCTGCCGCATTTGTGTATTAGCAATACTGTGATAGCATGTACGAATTCAAATTGAATGCATGGGTGATATCATGGCGACAATGAGTATTCGTGGAATGGATGAACAGGCGCTTGCCCAGCTTAAAAGCCAGGCCGAACACGAGGGGTCTAGCCTCAACAGCTTGGTATTACGCTTATTGCAAGGCGCAGCTACTCAAATTGAGCCAGGTAGATTGAAAAAATTTGATGATCTCGATGCCTTGGCAAACCAGTGGAGCGAGGACGAAGCACTGGATTTTGAACGCAACACGGCAGCTTTTGCTGAAGTTGACGCTGCACTTTGGAATTAAGTGATGAGACCAATCATAATGGACACAAACGCTTACGCTGCCTTCAAGCGAGGCGACGAAAAAATAATGGCCGTGCTGCAACATGCGCCCAGCATTCTGTTGTGTGCAACCGTGTTGGGAGAATTGCTGGGCGGCTTTGCGGCTGGGCAACGTGAGAATGTTAATCGAAGCGAATTGACGCAGTTTATCAACACCCCCCGCGTGAAGTTTGTTCCCGTTACGGCGGCTACTGCCGATCTATACGCGCTGGTTTATGCTACCTTGCGCCGCAAAGGTCAGCCCATTCCCAACAACGATCTATGGATCGCCGCCAGCAGTCTGGAACATGGCGCCGCGCTGTTGACTTACGACGCGCACTTCAAAAACATCGACGGCCTGCGCGTCGGTACGCAACTAGCTGACTTTATTCCCTAACAGCACAAGTTTTTCAATCTCCGCCTTGGTAACTCGCGCATGGTGGTACGCTTGCGGTTCCGCCAGATAACAGTTTCCGTGCCGCACGAAGGCCAGTTACCACTTGGCCAGCGATTTATTCAGCTCATATTGGGCTTCGGCATCATCGGGGTTTAGCTTGATCAGTTCAAGGTAGGCGGCCAGCGCCTCGTCCTTCCTTCCCAATTCTTGCAGTATTCTCGCTTTCAGCGCGTAGCCCGCTTCGTCAGTCTGTTTGCTGAGCGACTGTTCGATATACGCCAATGCCCGGGTCGGATGGCCCAGGGTCAGGTTGACTCTGGCCAGACGGTAAGGCACGTCCATGTCTTGCGGGTCTTGTTCGCCCGCCAGCCGGTATGTTTCCAGCGCCTCGCTCAATAGTCCCTGATATTCCAGGCAGGCGGCAATATTAAACAGCGTGTCTTGGTGTTGCGGATCAAGCTGTAAAGCCAGCCGGTACTCGGCTATCGCTTCGGGGTAGCGCTGGCGCAGACGATATTGATCGCCCAGTGCATGATGGGCTTCGGCATCATTCAGCGTTCTGGCGATGACTTGATAGCTTTGCATCGTGGCATCATCCACGCGGCCATCCAGATTGCTGACATAGAGACGAGCCAACCTGTCGAATCTGTCCACTATGGTGGAATTTTCCAGCATCATTCTCAAATGACCGAGCTGCTCGACGGGATTGTATTTCATCGCAGGCTCAATCGAATTGGCCACGTCGTCCAGGCTGAGCGTGTCATAAAGTTCAAGCTGGAACTCCTTGAACTCCTTCTTTTTCAGGCCGGCCATGGCAAATTCCAGCACGGGCTGGTCTATGGTGTTGATCGGCGCATCGAGGTTCAGCTTGTCCGTGAACACTTCCGGGCTGAGCACGTTATAGGCGAGCAGGCGCGGAATGATTTTGTGTTCCAGCAGGTAGCGCTGTAAAGGAGCCGCCTGGTCCACCAGATCGGGATGTTGCAGCTTCACCGGCTTATCGGAGGCGATCAGCAGGTAATAGCCGGATTTGACGAACAGGATCGAACAATGATTAAAGCGTTGTTTCAGCGTGTTGAGTATGATCTTCGCGCCATCGCTGCCTATGCGCGTATCCATCCAGGTAAGATAGATGCCGTCCGGGTTAAGGCGGCGTTTGATTTTATCGAAAAAATCCACGGTGTATAATTTTGACGAGCTGAAATACAGCGGCGATGTCACCGTGTTCAGGATCATGTCATAGCTTTTGTTCACTGACTGGATGTAATGTATCCCGTCATCTACCACGATATTTACTTTGGGATTGCGTTCGATGTCGAAGTTCCATTGCTTCATGCGGAACTGGTTGTCGCGCACCACAGGATTGATTTCGACTACATCGGTGTGATCAAACAGCAGGCCGACCGCCGAGGCCGTGGCGCCACTGCCCAGACCCAGCACCAGCGCCTCGCCGGTCCTGGGAGAGAACATCGGCCCCAGGGTGCCGACTATCTTTTCCGAAGGGTTGTTCATCGGGATGCTGATGTAGCCGTTGATGAAAAAATACGGCTTGCCATCCGACCAGTTGATGGAAAATACGTCCTGATAACCCTTGAATTTCTCTGGGAAATTGAAGTCCTTGCGGTCCTCTTCCATATCCTTTGCCGAATGAAAAGAGGTGTAGCTCAGGTAGAGCAAGTCCTCGTCCCATTTGAAATGGTGCATCCCCGCCGTTGTCAGCATGACTGCGGCAGCGGCAAGCGGCAAACGATTATTTCGCCATTGAAGAATGTTGTCCCACCGGTAAATCACCAGGGCCGCCGTCACCAGCGCCGAGATGACCAGGATTTGCACGCCGTAATCCAGATACTGGTGCAGCACCAGCGCCATCAGCAGGAAACCGGCTACATTGGCCAGCGAACTGATATACAGCAGCGTGCCGGATTCCCTGGCGACTTCGTTACGCGTGTTGAGCAGTGCCGGGAGAGTGGCGCCGAAGGTGATGGCCGGAATGCCCATTAACAGCACCAATATGCCGCCTTTCAGAAACAGAATCGCACGGCCATGTTCAACCGCTTTTTCATAGAAGTCGGCATAGATATACAACAGGTCACGATACAGCGAGAGGAATAGCAACAGACCGACGACATTGGCCAGCAACAGCCTGGCGTAGCCTATGTTGAAGCGCTTCACCAGCATGGCACCGAAGGCAATGCCGAACAGGATGATGGACAATACCAGGGCGAAAGATTCGCGGAAGGGGCCGAACATCAGTTCCGACATCTTCACCATGAATAACTGGAATATTGCCGAAGCTATGCTGACTAGCACTAGTGAAATAAGGTGGTTGCGGGGAAGCGTACTGGAGGATTGTTCCGGCGGCGGCAGGGCGGCAACCGGCTTGCCTGCGGCGAACAACAGCCCGGCTGCCAGCAGGTTGACCAGTCCGAAGACAATCACGGTTCCGGTGATGCCGAACTGGCGTATCAGCCAGAATTCGATCAGCAGTGCCGTCGCGGCCGCACCCAGATTGTAGATGGAGTAAACCCGCGCAAACACGGGGCCGTCGTTGATGCGACCGATGTAACCTGCGAACAGCGGTACGCTACAGCCCAGCATCAAGGCCGGGAACAGCAGCAACAGCGTACCCAGCAGGACAGGTCCGGCCAGACCGGGCAAGAATCCCATATCGTTGTAGAGCAGATGTTCCAGCGCGTCTCTGGACAGCACAAAAGCGATGCCATAGATGCCTATCATCGCCTCTATCAGCCAGAGCCTGCGCCACAGACGATGCGCATGGCGCGCACCCAGGCCGATACCCAGCAAAAAGGTTATCAGCACGGCGGACGATACCGCAAACTGGTCGCCTAAAATCCCACCCAGAATCCGACCGTAGAGAATTTCATACGATATGCCGCTCAGTCCTGAAAGCAGCAAGATCAGGGTGAGCAAAAATTTCCGGCTCATGGTTTCCTTACCATACAGCACCATTCCAGAGCCGCTGGCCATTTTCGCTGATGGAAATATTGCCGTCACCCGCCTGTGATTTGGTGGAGACGGGGGTCGCGGTCAGCGTGTAAGTCTGGCTGGTGGCGTTCAGCGTCAGAGTGTATTTTCCATCGCGGGTTTGCCCCGATGTCGCGCCCAGTCCGCCGCTGCTGGTGCCGTCGTATGCCGCTGTCAGGCTGGTGGTATAGGCATTGGCATTGAGGAATATTTTTTCCTGAATGCTGGCCAGATTGACCAGCTCGGTTTGCGCGGCGACACGTGCGCTGCGCATGGTGTGCTGGTTGTAGCTGGGTATGGCAACGGCGGCGAGTATGCCCACAATGGCTATGACGACCAGTAACTCTATCAGGCTAAAACCCTTGCTGACATGAAACTTCATTCTTTGCTCCCTGAAGGGTGGTGAGTGGTGAGTGGTGAGTGGTTTCCATCAGTGCTGTTCCACTTACCACTTACCCTGTCTAGTCTCTGATCAGTTCGTGCCATGAGACGCGCCCGGTTCGGGCTTGTGAGCCGCGTTCGTCACCGCCGGTCTTAACCGAACCCGCAGCGTCGGCAACGATACTGGTTGTCGTGCTGGTGACTGTGCCGTCAGCCGCATGCAGGGTGGTGGTGATGGTCACGGTTCCATTGCTGTTGGCCGTTTGCGTGGTGGTTTGCCGCGTACCGTCAGTATAGTTGATGATCGTGGTGGTGACATTGCCGGTCACCGTCGTGGTCGTCGAGACGACGGTTCCGGTGCTGCCCAGCACGCCGAGTTTCGGGTCGGTCGAGCCCGCAGCAGGATTCTTGTTGGCCGTTGAGACCGCAATGTCCTCAGGTGGCGCCTTGGTCCAGCCACTGCCTGTCATCAAGGCAGTCGTGTTCCATGCATCGCCGCTGTTGTTGGTTTTCTTCCAGGCCGTGCCCGATGTGCTGTAGCACATATTGCGCGGGTGATGCCAATAGAATATGTATTCCACCAGTACATACTGGTAAAAATTCGCATGCTTGACCCTGTAGCCGTATTCCGGGCGTCCGGAGACATTTTCCTCGACCGCACTGGCAGGCGTGGTGTCCTTGATGATCTGTACGGTCAACGCGCCGTTATGACGCGCGCCCGTTGTCGTGCCGGCCGCCCCCGGGCCGTCCACTCCGTTGGCGGGCGGTGTGACCGGCTGGTACATGTCGGCACCCACGCCGCTGCCATCCCAGGTGCATCCTGGAGAAACGGAATGCAGTCCGGCACGCGAGTCGCCGCTTCCCCACCAGTCGCGGATGGAAAAGGCATCCACCGGCATGTTGATGGCTAGGCTGCCGATAGTGGTCCGGTTGTAGGTAGGCACGCTGGTGATGTCAAACCCGGCAGATGCCTGATAATTCTTGATCGGCACATAACCGGCGGCGCTGGCCGGATTGTAGCTGTTATTGCCTATGTGCAGGCTCACCGCCGGATTCAGATACTGATTCATCATCAGTACCTTGAAATTGGTCGAGGTGCTGGTAATCGCCTTGGACAGGTTGTAATTGGCATCGCTTGCGTTGAGCATATTCACGCCGGTCTTGTCGTACTCATCGTCATATTCGTGATGGTGCAGTACATAATCGCAAAACGTATTGGACGTTGAGAAGGGCGGAGTGGTGGGATCGAGTCCGCCCGCTAGGTGATTGATCGTATTGCTCAATGTGGCACCGGCATAGGACACGGTGATCGTGCCGTTGTAGGCCGTGCCTTCCTTGGCGGCGGTAATGGTGACTACACCGTTGTTGCGTGAGGCCGTATAGGTATTGGAATTGTCGTTTATCTGATCTCTGACCCATTTGGCCATGTCGTCGGCGTTCAAGTTGCCGGGGTTGCCGTTGACGATTTCGATACCGGCTATGCTTACGGTCAGGTTGCTGGGGTTTTTATTGCTGCTGTAAGTGAAGGTGATCGAGCCGCTGGCCTTGGCGCCGCCGCTGCCCCCGCTGACATTGCTGCAATTGTTGTTGGTGCCGTAAAAGTTGTCCACGTCAAAATGGCCACCCGCCACGCCGCGCGATACAGTCGTACTGGCCGGAAAGATCACGTCCGGATTCTGGTTGAACAGCGTGGTATTCAGCGTTTGTAACTGAACCAGTATGGGTTGCGATTGCACGCCGTTAGACAACCATTTCCCTACCGGGATGCCGTTTTCGTTCGGTGTCAGGATGGGATCGCCGATAGACTTGTCCGCAGGCAGGGTGTCGGCCGAAGTATAGGCAATGCGGTCCGCGTCGTTCAGCAGTAAATTGCTGTCCAGGTCGAGAAAGGGCGATGTGCTGCTGCCGCCAGTCAGATAATTGAGTTCCATCAGCCAGTTTTCGCCGTAGATATCGGTTGTGGTGCCCGGGACACGATACGGCGTCACGGTCGGATTGTAGGCGATGAAATAGAAACGACCGTTTTCGGTGTATGACCCCTCGCCTATTACCCGCTCTCCTGCCGGCAGGGCGACTTTCCAGTATTTGGTGCCGCCGCTGGCCCAGTTGGGTTGATTGGCCGTACTGCGGCGCACGCGGGTGGTAACGCCGTTGGCAGTGTAGGAGCGTTCGCTGAGAGTTTGAGTCAGTGCTGCCGTATTGGCAACGGGTGCGCCATCCCAGACGCCGTACACATAGTGGACGGAGGTGTCGGCCAGATCGCCGGTGGAGGCGGTGGTCCAGCTCGAGGTGGCCGGGTTGTAGGTGCCCTGCACGCCGGTGAACACCTTGCCGGTACCGAAGCTGACCATGTAGCCGCCATTGGGATGCAGGGCCACGCCGGGTGTGGTGGTGATCGTCTGCGCAGGACTGGTCACCAGCAGCGCGCTGGCGCTCCATGAGGCCGCAGTCGGGCTGGAAAGATCGAATTTCCACATCGTGCCATTCAGGTCGCCGGCGTAGACGCGATCAACATAGCCGTTGCCATCCGCGTCAACCGCGACCGGGTTGGACAGGCCGTTGGCATTGGCCGCGCCGACCGTACCCGCCGGTACGGCCCTGATCAGGGCGCCTGTCGCCGCATTGATGATGAAAAGATAGGATTCGCCCGTGGCGGCCTCATCATAGCCATTGCCTGTGATGACCACATCCGTTGGCGTTCCGCTTATGTTTATCCTGGCTATCGAGGGTGTGCCATAGGTATAGCCCAACTTGCCGTAGGCGCTAGTCGCGGTGCTGGCTCCTCCGTAATTCAGCCGAGTTGGCGTGATCTCCCAGAGTATTTTGCTGGCGACATCGGCCTCGCTGGCGGCACCGAGTCCGGTGCTGCCGGTTATATCCAGAGCAAAAAGACCCTTGCCGCCTGCGCCCAGCCCGCCGACCAGAATGCGCTTGTTGCCGGAAGTGGTGATATTGGCGATGTTGATTTGACCGTCCACAAAGTAGTCGTGAGCATAGGTCAGTGACGCATCGGTAGGGCTGTAGGCCAGTGTCTTGAGTTTGCCTATCAGCATGGACGGTACATAGGCCCAGCGTTCCGTGCCATTGGTTGCGTTGATGGCATGCAGCATGCCGTCATTTGCGCCGACAAATACCGTGGGATTGGTGGCATCGGAGACGTAATAAGGGCGGGAATGCACGATATCGCCCAGTGCCGAGCTGCGCTGACGCAATGTGCCGACGCCTTCGTTGCTGCGGTCACCGCGCAGGTAATTGACAATTTGCGTGCTGCTATAGGCGGTGGCGTTGATCGTGGCTTTCAATGTCGCCTGTTGAGTTCCTGCGGTTGTTTCCGGGCCGGACAGGCTGGCTGCCCGAAAGGCTACGGCGGTTCCCGCTGTATTCAGCGTGGCGATAAAGCGTCCTGTGTCCCAGTTTTGTGCGTCTATGCGTCCGGCGGCACCGCCGCCCCAGCGCTCTGCATCTGCGGTGTGCACGTTGCCGGCTGCGTCCAGCGGATAGGCATACAGGTTTCCGCCCCAGCGGTCGCGCCTGTATTCGGTGCGGAACAGGGTTTCGTTACCGCCGGTCAGCACATAATTGGTCACTTCATCCTGAGAAACATAGCCTATGGGCTGATTCGCGGGGGTAAACGCGGTGATGGCCAGAGATAACTTGACCACGGCAAGGGTAATGCCGAGCAGGGCAATCAGGCCGAGAATCTGGGGCTTTTGCAGTCGCTGAACAAGTGTGGACATGATGAATCTCCGTGGTTAATGTGAAACTCGCAAAGCGACGAACCGTACCCCTCGCCTTTGGGAGAGGGGGGACGGGGGTGAGGGAACGAGCATGGCAGGTTTCATCGTAAGGGGTGTTTTTGCCATGATCGTTAGCAGCTTAATACGCTGTAGAAAGACTGGACAAATTTAGTGGCGCCGCGTGCGCTGGTGCCGCGCGCGGTGATGCGGTAGGTATTTACCTGATTGCAACCTGAGTTGGAGCGCCCGCCCACGGCCTGACCGGAGCCAAGCAGACGGCTGTTGATGGACATGAGCTCGATAATGTAGCGCTGGTTGGGGTTGGCAGCGCCGCTGCCATCCGGGAGAGCGAGGGAATTGGCATCTGTCCATGTCATGGTCAGCGGGTCGTTGCCGGGCGCGCTATAGCCGGGCAAACACGGTGTGGGGGGCGTTACGGATTGGTTCAGCGGATACAGGTGGTTGACGCTGCGACTATTGCACGCATCGGAGTCCAGTCCGGCATTGCGGTAATTGCTCCCGGTTCTCAGCCAGGTTTCTGCCGTGTGCAGGGTGGTTTCAGCGTTATTCATCGCGGCATTCTCGAATTGCAGATTGCCGGCCAGTTGAAACTGGATGTCCGAGGTCTTCATGCTGGTCAGGCCGATCATCATCAGCAGTATCAGTATGATCATGCCGATGATCAAGGTGGCGCCGGATTGGCGGTGGCGTAGTGTCTGAATATTTCGCATGGCATTTGCCCTTAATTGCGCAATTGTATGACTGCCGTAAACAGCTGGCGGCGAAAGTTGTCGTTCATCGGGCCGTAGGTGATGTCACCCATGGCATATGAACGGGTGTCGCTGTAATCATTCTCGGTTTTGGCGGTGCGTGCCAGCAGCCAGACGCGCGCCGAATTAACTTCGTCCCATGCATAGCTGGTGGCCGTAAAAAGCGTGTCGGAAGAAGTGCCGACGATGGCGTTCGCATTGAAATAGCGGGTGTTTAAAGCGGTATCAAGCCGGCCATATTGCACCTGCATCTGCTCTATGCCGCTCGCCACCATTTCGTCTGCCATGCTGCTGCCGACTAAAGCGCGTCTGCGCAGAGCCGGAATAGTGGCATCGTTGTCGTCGCTGCCGATGTAATAGACATATTCCTGTAGTTGGAAATCGGCCTGTGGCGCCGGTGAACCGGTGAGCGTCGGCGCGCCGGCCAGCGGCGCTGCGCCGGTTCCCTTGAATATTTCGCCCACGGCATAGCTGGAGCGGAAATAGAAGGTGCCATTGATGGTGTTGGTAGTCAGCGGCGAGTTGGCTGCATGGCGGAGAACCAGCACGTCGCCGCGTACATAGCCGGTGTTAAGGCAGTTGCCGGAATACGGGTTGCTGTCGTTTGCACCCCATATGCCCTGTCGAAGGTTGGTGACAAAGCTGCCGGCAGCCGCGCCTGCGCTCAGGCATTCATTGTTTATAGGCGTGATCGCGGTGATGGGCGTGCTCGGCTCTGACCAGGTATAGCCGCGATAACCGGCATGTCTGAGTTCACGCTGCAAATGGTCCAGCGCATAGCGCCCATTGCTTTGCAGTTCGGTGCTGCGATCGGTGGTTTTGGCTGTGCGCGAGTTGCTGATCAACACACCGACCAATGCGGCGACGATCAGCATCCCCAGGGTGATGGAAATCATCATTTCGATCAGGCTGAAGCCCGCTGCCCTGTAGGGCGATGAGCGTGTAGCGAGTTTATGCGTGTTCATGGCATCAGTTTTCTATGGTTCGGGTTGCTGTGTAGGAAAGCGTATCGCCGTGGCTGACTTTGTCAGTGCTGCGCTCAGTCCAGCTGATGATGATGCGGTAGGTGCTCGGGTTACCGGCGATGGTGCGGGTGATCTGCCAGCTGGGTTGCGGCAAGAGCGCCTCAATCGCGTTGCCCCATTGGTTCAGGTCATAAGCGGCCAGTGTGGCCGAATTGCATGCGGCGGCTGAACAGGCCGTGTTTAGCGTGCCGGCATCCGTCGTGTTGCCCAGCGCGTAACGGCCATTGATCGCTTCCTGTTTGTTCGCCTCCATGCGCTCGACGATATCCGATGCCAGAAATACTGCCTGGGTGCGAAATTGTCCGCCCTGATTAATGCGCATGGCATAGAGCTGCATGCCTGCTGCCCCAAGCAGGGCGATGGCGATGATGACCAGCGTCACCAGCACCTCTATCATCGAAAAGCCGCGTTGAAAATTGTTCGATGCCTGGTGCATGTCGCGCTCCTAATACTTAGAGATATAGCCTGTTGCGGCGACAGTGATTGGTTTGGCCGTCGCGGCTGACCATGTGCGGTTGAGCGTCAGGCTTGCGTTGCCTGCACTACCCTGAGTGCCGTTGGGGTTGAAGCGTATCAAATTGCCGCTGCCGGTAAGCGTCAGTTTCGAATCAAGCGGTGGGTGAGTGCTGATTGGATTGGCTGCCGAGCCGTCGGTTGGGAGGGTGGCGTCACATGCAGTGTTGCCGTAGCAAATCAGCCAGCCGTTTTGCCAGTTGGTTCCGGTGCCGCAATCGGTGCCTGCTGAATTGCGTACGCAGAGCACGACACGCGTATTGCGCTTGATGGCTTCGCTGCGGGCGCGATGCAGGTCGCTGACCAGTTGGCTGGAAAGTGAAGACTGTTTGGTATCGTTGATGAGGCTATTGAACGAGGGCGCGGCGATTGTCGCCAATATGGCTGCAATAGCGACTACGACCATCAGTTCCATCAGGGTGAAGCCCGCTTGTGTATGTTTGTTTCCCATCGTCATTCCTGTTCGAGTGGTTTTGACTATAGGCGGACTGTGGGTGCGTATAAAGTGGTATCCGATGAAATAAGCCGCCAGCCGATAAGCGGAAATATTTTTTCTTCAGCGGTACGGGATGAGCGATGAACGGTAGATGGGCTTATCCCTGATTTGAGCTGCGGCGCAGCGATGAAAGATTGCCGGCGGCAATTTTAATGCTAATTCCGGTGCGCCGGGTAAATTATGTGATGCTTATTAAGCCGTGTATTTGCGTACTTGCGGTTGCTGCTAGACCTGATTAAAGGTAAGATTCCAGCCCTTTCGCTTTTGTATTTGGGTGTGGGTAGTAGGTATGGCGACGCGTGTCGTCATTTTTTTGCTTTAACAGGACGTTTAAACTTCAGCGAATGCAGTGAATACAGGGCGCGGTGTAGCCGCGAGCCGGAATGACGCGCATTGCTGAATGCAAGGGGGCTAACCTGCTTGCACTGTGGTTTTAAATTTCCAGTTTGATTTGATTGAGGAATGCTGTGGTTAACTCTTCTTTGCCGATGCAACAAGGTTTGTATGATCCGCGCCAGGAGCGCGATGCCTGTGGAGTGGGTTTTGTCGCCCATATCAAGGGGAAAAAAAGCCATGACATGGTCAGTCAGGGGCTGCAAATACTGGAAAATCTGACCCATCGCGGCGCGACGGGTGCGGATCCGCTGGCCGGCGACGGCGCGGGTATCCTGTTGCAAATTCCCGATGCGTTCTTTCGTGTGCAATGCGCTGGCCTCGGGCTGGTGCTGCCGGAAGAGGGCAGTTACGGTGTGGGTATGCTGTTTTTGCCGCGCGATGCATCGGCGCGCGCTGCCTGCGAGCAGATCATCGCCGACCGGATTTCCGCCGAAGGCCAGTCTGTGCTGGGCTGGCGCGATGTGCCGGTGGATAGCAGTATTCTGGGCGAGGGCGTCAGACTGGTCGAGCCCGTGGTTCGTCAGGTGTTCATTTCGCGCGGCGAAAACTGCGCGGATACCGACGCGTTCGAGCGCAAGCTGTTCGTGATACGCAAATTGGTAGAACACGCCGTTAATACTCTGCCGAATGTGCAGGGCTTCTATATTCCGTCATTATCTGCACGTACCATTGTTTACAAGGGTATGTTGCTGGCTGGTCAGGTAGGGCAGTATTACGCCGATTTGCAGGATGCGACCGTGATCAGCGCACTGGCGCTGGTGCATCAGCGTTTCTCCACCAATACCTTCCCGACCTGGGATCTGGCACATCCGTTCCGCATGATTGCGCATAACGGCGAGATCAATACCGTGCGCGGCAACGTGAACTGGATGGCCGCGCGACATGCGGCGATGTCGTCCAAAATTCTCGGCGAAGACCTGGAAAAACTCTGGCCGTTGATCGACGAAGGTCAGTCTGATTCGGCCTGTTTCGACAATGCGCTGGAATTGCTGGTGGCAGGCGGTTATTCACTGCCGCACGCGATGATGTTGCTGATCCCCGAGGCATGGGCGGGCAATCCGCTGATGGACGAGGAGCGCCGCGCGTTTTACGAATACCATGCAGCGCTGATGGAGCCGTGGGACGGCCCGGCAGCGGTGGCATTCACCGATGGCAAGATGATAGGTGCGACGCTGGATCGTAACGGCTTGCGTCCTGCGCGCTATCTGATCACCGACGATGATGTGGTGTTGCTCGCGTCCGAGATGGGCGTGCTGAATATTCCTCAGCACAAGGTTGTCAAGAAATGGCGCTTGCAGCCGGGCAAGATGTTCCTGATCGACATGGAAGCCGGTCGCATCGTGGATGATGTTGAACTGAAGAATCAGCTCGCCAATGCCAAGCCCTACCGTGACTGGATAGCGCAGTCGCGCTTCTTCCTGGGCGATATGCCTGCCGTTGCCAGCGAAAACAAGCTGAATGCCTCCTTGCTGGATACGCAGCAGGCGTTTGGCTATTCGCAGGAAGATATCAAATTCATCCTCGCGCCTATGGCCGCGGCCGGTGAAGAGCCGACCGGTTCCATGGGTGCGGATGCTGCGCTTGCGGTGCTGTCGAATAAGAATCGCTCGTTCTACGATTATTTCCAGCAGTTGTTCGCGCAGGTGACTAATCCGCCGATTGATCCTATCCGCGAAGAAATCGTCATGTCGCTGACCTCGTTCATTGGCCCCAAGCCCAATCTGCTGGGCATCGACGAGACTGATCCGCCGTTGCGTCTGGAAGTGCATCAACCGGTGTTGTCGAATGACGACATTGCCAGGTTACGCAATATCGATACGCTCACGCAGGGGCGTTATCGTTCGCTGGTGCTGGACATCACCTATCAGGTCGGTCAGGCATGCGAAGCAGCTGTCGGCGCCTTGTGTGCCGCCGCCGACAAGGCCGTGGCCGACGGTTACAACGTGCTGATCCTGTCCGATCGCGCTGTGTCATCCGAGCGAGTGGCCATTCCCGCGCTGGTGGCGTGTTCCAGAGTGCATCAGTATCTGGTGCGTGCAGGCTTGCGCACCAGCACCGGTCTGGTTGTCGATACCGGATCGGCACGTGAAGTGCATCATTTCGCGCTGCTGGCAGGTTACGGCGCGGAGGCCGTGTGTCCATGGCTGGTCTATGAAACGATTGCGACCCTGAAGCATCCTGCCAATGTGGATGCCAAGGAGGCTAACAAGCGTTTCATCAAGGCGATCAACAAGGGCCTGATGAAGGTCATGTCCAAGATGGGTATCTCGACGTATCAAACCTATTGCGGTGCGCAGATATTCGAGGCGATCGGCCTGAACGCGTCCTTCGTGGCCGAGTATTTTACCGGCACGGCGACGCAGATTGAAGGCATAGGCCTGGCCGAAGTGGCGGAAGAGGCGCAGCGCATGCATCGCAACGCATTCGGTGCGGATCCGGTGCTGGCGAATGCGCTGGAAGCGGGCGGCGAATACGCCTACCGCGTGCGCGGTGAAGAGCATATGTGGACGCCGGATTCCATTGCGAAATTGCAAATGGCAACGCGCACCAACAATGCCTCGACATACAAGGAATATGCTCAGCTCATCAACGAGCAAAGCACTAAATTGAAAACGCTGCGCGGTTTGTTTGAAATCAAACCGGTGGGTGCAGCCGTGCCGCTGGAAGAAGTCGAGCCTGCCAAAGAGATCGTTAAGCGTTTTGTAACCGGCGCCATGTCACTCGGTTCCATTTCGACGGAAGCGCATACCACGCTGGCCATTGCGATGAACCGTCTGGGCGGTAAGTCTAATACCGGTGAAGGCGGCGAAGACGCGGCGCGTTTCCAGGTGTTCAAGGGCGGCGAAATGCTTTCCGATATCATCGGTAAGAGCCGCATCGAAAGCGACCGCGAACTCAAGGCGGGTGATTCACTGCGCTCTAAAATCAAGCAGGTGGCGTCGGGCCGTTTCGGCGTAACCGCCGAATATCTGGCCAATGCGGATCAGATACAGATCAAGATGGCACAGGGCGCGAAGCCTGGCGAAGGCGGTCAGTTGCCAGGACACAAGGTGTCCGAGTACATCGCCAAGTTGCGTTTCTCGGTGCCTGGCGTGGGCTTGATTTCTCCTCCTCCGCACCACGACATTTATTCCATTGAAGATCTGGCGCAGCTGATTCATGACCTGAAAAACGCCAACCCGTCCGCCTCGATTTCTGTGAAGCTGGTTTCTGAAGTGGGTGTGGGCACGGTCGCTGCCGGTGTGTCCAAGGCGAAGGCCGATCACATCGTGGTATCTGGTTTCGACGGCGGTACCGGTGCATCGCCCATGTCTTCCATCAAACATGCGGGCACACCGTGGGAATTGGGTCTGGCCGAGGCGCAGCAGACGCTGGTGCTCAACCAGTTGCGCGGTCGTATCGCGTTGCAGGTGGATGGTCAGCTCAAGACTGGCCGCGATGTGCTGATCGGCGCGTTGCTGGGTGCGGACGAATTCGGTTTTGCCACGGCACCGCTGGTGGTCGAAGGCTGCATCATGATGCGCAAGTGTCACCTCAACACATGCCCGGTCGGCGTTGCGACGCAGGATCCTGAATTGCGCCGCAAATTCACCGGTCAGCCTGAGCATGTGGTCAATTACTTCTTCTTTGTCGCCGAAGAGCTACGTGAACTGATGGCGCAAATGGGTATCCGCCGTTTCGTCGACTTGATCGGACGCAGCGATCTGCTGGATGTCAAACACGGCATCGCGCACTGGAAGTCGCAGGGGCTGGACTTCTCCAAGGTGTTCTACCAGCCTGATATGCCAGCCAGCGTGGCACGCCAGCACGCCGAAGAGCAGGATCACGGGCTGGAGAAGGCGCTGGATAACACTCTGATCTCTGCAGCACAGGCTGCCTTGAACCATCAGCAGCCGGTGCTGATCGACAGCGCAATCGGCAGTGTTAACCGCACGGTCGGCACCATGCTGTCGCATGAGGTGGCCAAGCGTTACGGACAGGCCGGATTGCCGACCGATACCATCCGTGTAAATTTTAAAGGTACGGCCGGGCAGAGCTTCGGCGCCTTCCTGTCGCGCGGCATTTCCTTCGAGTTGCGCGGTGAAGGTAATGACTATGTAGGCAAGGGGTTGTGTGGAGGACGCATCGCCATCATGCCGCCAACGGATGCCAATCTGATCGCGCATGAGAACATCATCGTCGGCAATACTGTTCTGTACGGTGCAACCTCCGGTGAATGCTATTTCAACGGTGTGGCGGGCGAGCGTTTCGCGGTGCGTAATTCCGGTGCGATTGCCGTCGTCGAAGGGCTGGGCGATCACGGTTGCGAATACATGACCGGCGGCATGGTGATCGTGTTGGGACAGACCGGTCGCAACTTCGCCGCAGGCATGTCCGGCGGTGTCGCGTACGTGCTGGATGAGACGGGCGATTTCGAGAAGCGCTGCAATCTGACCATGGTGGCGCTGGAACCGGTTCCTGAAGAGCTGGCCGCGCTGGACAGCACCGACGAAGTGCCGGAGAGCCATGGTCGCGTGCATTTCAATCACTTGAACAAGGCGGATGAACATGCGCTGCGTGAACAGATCGAAAAACATCTGATGTACACCGGCAGTGAACGCGCAAGGCTGATACTGGAGAGCTGGACGGCGTATCTGCCGAAGTTTACCAAGGTCATGCCGACTGATTATCGTCGTGCGCTGCAAGAGCAAGCCGCACAAAAAACCAAGCAAGGGGGGGCTGCATAATGGGTAAGCCAACTGGATTCATGGAGTTTGACCGTCTGTCTGAGGCAAGTCTGCCGGTCGCGGAACGGCTTACTAACTACAGTGAGTTTGTGCTGCATCTGAGCGATGAACAGGCCAAGATTCAAGGCGCGCGCTGCATGGATTGCGGCATACCGTTCTGCACCTCGGGCTGCCCGGTGAACAACATCATCCCTGACTGGAATGATCTGGTGTACCGCGGCGACTGGGAGCAGGCGCTGCAGGTGTTGCATTCCACCAATAATTTCCCTGAGTTTACCGGACGTCTGTGTCCTGCACCCTGTGAAGCCGCGTGCACGCTGAACATCAACAATGACGCGGTGGGCATCAAGTCTATCGAACACGCGATCATCGACAAGGGCTGGGAACAGGGCTGGGTCGTGCCGCAAATTGCCGCGAAGAAGACCGGCAAAACGGTTGCCGTGGTGGGTTCCGGCCCTGCAGGCATGGCCTGCGCTCAGCAACTGGCGCGCACAGGGCACGATGTAACGCTGTTTGAGAAAAACAACCGTATCGGCGGACTGATGCGTTATGGTATTCCCGACTTCAAGATGGAAAAATCGCATATCGACCGTCGCGTTGCGCAGATGGAGGCCGAAGGCGTTACGTTCAGAACATCGGTGTTTATTGGTGCCGAGTGTGAAGCGGACGTGAACAACATGGCCACGGAAACGATTTCACCCGAAGTATTGCTGGCCGCATTTGACGCCGTCGTGTTGTCAGGCGGTTCGGAAACGCCGCGTGACCTGCCGGTTCCCGGTCGTGAATTGAGCGGAATTTATAACGCGATGCAGTTCCTGCCGCAGCAAAATCGCGTCAATGCGGGTGACAGCCTGCCGGAACAGATCATGGCCACCGGCAAGCATGTGGTGGTCATCGGTGGCGGTGATACCGGCTCGGATTGCGTGGGCACCTCTAATCGTCACGGTGCGTTGTCGGTCACGCAGATCGAAGTGATGCCGCGTGCGCCCGAGCAGGA
>JAURZN010000203.1 GCA_030653355.1 Gallionella sp.
GGGGCTGCCGCCCTCGGCCTGCTTAAGAATTGCGATGATCTGGCTATCTGAAAAGCGTGATAACTTCATGTAAAAATTCCTCTATTCCCAAGTGAGAAAATTCTACTTCTAATCGCAACTAATTTCAGGGGGGATTACCAAGTAATCCTTCCCAAACCAGATATTGCCTTGCCCAAGCTACTTGATTGTGAAATCTATTGCTTCCTGATTTTAGTGTCTGATCAAGAATCTCATCGGAAAGATTTAAATTTGTTGCTATGCGTGTAGATACTTCTCTTGGTTTGCCAGAATCGCCTAAGTCGCGAAGTGCGTCTAATAATGGACCAAACCATTTTACGAACTCCGCAGACTGTTTTTTATTCACAGCTTATACCCTCTATGCACCGCCACCACGCCGCCTGTCAGGTTGAAGTATTCGACGCGTTCCAGGCCGGCATCGACCATCATTTGTTTCAGTTCTTCCTGTCCGGGGTGCATGCGGATGGATTCGGCGAGGTATTTGTAGCTGTCGGCATCGCCCGCGATCAGTTGGCCCATCTTCGGCAGCAGTTTGAAGGAGTACAGGTCATAAACTTTTTCCAGCGGTTTGGCGACCTTGGAGAATTCCAGCACGATGACGCGTCCGCCCGGTTTCAGCACGCGCTTCATTTCGCGCAGCGCGGCTTCCTTGTGGGTGACGTTGCGCAGGCCGAAGGCGATGCTCACGCAATCGAAGTAATTGTCCGGGAAGGGCAGGTGTTCGGCATCGCATTGCGTGGTCGGCGTATTGATGCCTTCGTCGAGCAGGCGGTCACGTCCCACGCGCAGCATAGCGTTGTTGATGTCGGTGAGCACTACTTGTCCGGTGCCCCCGACCGCTTTCAGGAACAGCCGTGACAGGTCGGCCGAGCCGCCCGCTACATCCAGCACGCGCTGTCCTGCACGCACGCCGCTGACGCCAACCGCGAAGCGTTTCCAGATGCGGTGCAGCCCGGCGGACATCAGGTCGTTCATGATGTCGTATTTGCTGGCGACCGAGGTAAACACGCCCGCAACGCGGCGCGCCTTATCGGTTTCATCTACAGTTTCGAAACCGAAGTGGGTGGTTTTGCTCATGGCGTTTCCTTTTGCTTAAAAACTTTGTTGCGGGGCAGCAGGGTTTATTTCGGATCGCGGCTGGCGTTAGCTGCTTCCATTCTGGTCAGATAGTCGTGCCACATGCCATTCTGGTATTTTCCCATTTCACGCAAATATTCCCATGTGTACAGGCCGCTGTCATGTCCATCATCGAACACCAGGTTGATTGCATAGCTGCCTACGGGCTCGACCCCGGTGATAACCACATTGCGTTTGCCGACTTGCAGCACTTCTTCGCCGGGGCCGTGGCCGCGGACTTCGGCAGATGGTGAGAACACGCGCAAAAATTCGAAGGGCAGCACGTAACGCAAGCCGTCATCGAAAGCGAGTTCCAGTGATTTTGATTGCTGGTGCAGGGTGATTTCGATGGGTACAGGGGTGGTGTTCATAATGAGCGGATCTTCCTTAATAAAGCGGTGGTTGAACGTTGATGCAGGAACGGGAGGCTGTGCACCGTTCCGCCCCAGCCTTGCACTTCCTTGTGGCCTACAATATTTTCCGGTTTCCAGTCGCCGCCCTTCACCAGTACGTCGGGCTGGCAGGCGAGAATCAGCTTGAGCGGGGTATCTTCCTCGAAGGGAATGACCAGACTGACGGATTCCAGTGCGGCGAGCACAGCCAGGCGATCCTCCTCGGCATTGATAGGGCGGTCCTCTCCCTTGCCTTGTCGTTTAACGGACGCATCGCTGTTCACGCCCACCACCAGTGATGCGCCCAATGCGCGTGCCTGCGCCAGAAAAGTGACATGACCGCGATGCAATACATCAAAACAGCCGTTGGTGAACACCAGCGGGCGGGGTAATTCGGCAAGCCGCAGCGCCAGCTGGTCGGGCTGGCATAGCTTGGCTTCAAAGACAGGGCCGGGATACATCAATCTACGAATTCAAAGAGTTCTACCACGCGCTGTGCGCCGCTGGTTCCGCTGGCGACTTCTGCCGCGGCACTGGCCTCGGCACGGTTAACGATACCCATCAAATACACTGTGCCGTTTTCCGTGACGACTTTGATGCTGGTGGCGCTGAAGCGCTTGTCATTGACGAAGCGCAGTTTCACGTTCGATGTTATGAGTGAGTCGCTGCTGCGCGAAGTCAGCGAACTGTTGCCTGCAACCACCAGTTCATTGTGTATTTTTCGTACATTTTGAATGTTGGCTACGATGTTTCCGACTTGAGCCTTGACGGTGTCATCGGGCACTTCGCCGCTGATCAAAATATTGCGGTTGTAGCTGGTGACATTCACATGCACGGTGTCCTTGTACTGCTTGCCGATGCGGTCGAATGCCTTGGTTTCAATGGCCTGATCTTCAACATAGGCGCCGCTGGTGCGGCGATCCTGCACCATCAGGGCGCCCGCGCCGGCGCCCGCCGCAACGACTTGTACGCAACCCTGTAACACACCTGAAACCAGCAACAGCAACAAAATAATACGCATTCTCATTCTCCCATTAGGTGGTAATCAATGACATCGCAGATGCAATGCAAGGCAAGCAGATGTACCTCTTGTATTCTCGCGGTGCTGCGTCCGTCCACGCAAATCGACACATCGCCCGGCCTTAGAATTTGCGCCATTTCGCCGCCATCGCGACCGGTCAGCGCGACCACGCGCATATTGCGCTCATGCGCGGCGCGGATCGCGGCAACTACATTGGGTGAGTGACCGCTGGTTGAAATCGCCAGCAGGCTGTCGCGTGGCAAGCCCAGCGCGCGCACTTGCTTGGAAAATATCTGGCTAAAATCATAATCATTGGCGATGGAAGTGAGCACAGAGCTATCCGTCGTCAGCGCTACCGCTGCCAGCCCAGGGCGTTCAATTTCGAAACGGTTGAGCAATTCCGCCGCAAAGTGTTGCGCATCAGCGGCCGAACCGCCATTGCCGCAGCACAAAATTTTGCCGTCGTTGGTGACACAGTCGAAAAACAACTGGGCGGCGTTGGCGATAGGCGTGGCCAGTACGTCCTTGGCCTTCAGCTTGAGTTCCGCGCTGTCGGTGAAATGCTTGATGATGCGTTTATTGATGTCCATGTTGGTAGTTGTATCTGTCCTGAGTGCGGATATTAACTGAATCAGGCATCGAACGCATTTTTCAACCATTCTGCATTGCGGCCTTCTGCATCATCCATCAGCACCACATCGAAGCGGCATGGCGGGATGCGACCCAGATTGGCGAGATAGTGCTGCGCGGTGCGGATCAGACGCTGTTGCTTGTGATGATCAATGCTCGCAGCCGCGCCGCCAAAACGGGCGTTGCTGCGCTGGCGTACTTCGATAAAAACCAGCGTGCCGCCATCCTGCATGATCAGGTCAATCTCACCGAAACGGCTGCGATAATTTTGCGTGACCGGCTTGAGTCCCTGTCGCTGTAAATATTCCGCCGCCCAGCGCTCGGCCTGCTCACCGTTCACGGCTTGCGAGGCAGGTCGGCAGACGGTGCCTCTGTAGCGGCATGACCGGGAAACATGGATGCGGCGGGTGTAATAGGCGCGTCGGCTGATTGTGCGCGGCCTTGCATGAAAAGCGCCGGAAGCGCTACACGCTCAAAGGTGTGTTCATTCAGTTGTATGCGTCCGGTGACGCCGTCCAGCGGCAGGGCCGTTAGCTGATGGGCAAGCAGCATCTGCATCAGACGATATGCGTCTATGCCCAGCGCGTACAGTCGCTCCTGATCTATGGCCAACGGTGGATGGGCGCGTGGATAGAGCATGACGGCCGGATGATCGGCTTGCAACAACCAGGGCATATCAGCAAATCGAATGCCGTCCAGATCGAAATTGATCAGGGTTGCGACATCGCCAGTGTAGAGCAGGGAAGTGGCGTAAATCGTCAGGCTGTTCGGCAAATAAGGACGAATTTGTCGCGCATGTGTGACATCGGCGGCAATAAACACCAAGGTGTCTGGCTGCGCGACGATGCTCGCGAATACCGCCGCGTCATCGCCGGCGTCGATTTCGCGCGTTATCGTGCCGCCTGTAGCAATCCATTGTTCTTCAAAGGCGAATTGCAATCTCCTGGCAAGTTGCGCGTGAGAGGTGATCACGATGGCATGATGAAAACCCTGCTGTCTGGCCAGTTGCGCCACTTGCCGCGCTTCCATTTCTACGGCCATGCCAAAGAAATACAGGTTGTTAACAGGTTGGCTATCCAGTATGTTCAGACTCAGGGTAGGCACCGGGAAATATTGCGTTTCCGCCAGCGCTGTGACCCCATTCCGGGTCAGCGGCCCCACCACGGCACGTGCGCCGTTTGCGATGGCGTGACGATAAACCGCTGTAATGCTACTGTTTTCATCTACATTGCTATACGCTCGCACCGGCAGCGCCCGCGGGTTAAGATGGGCTGCCGCCATAAACCCCTGCTGAACGGCGGCGGCTGCCGCGCCGAAATTGACCGATTGCAGGGGCAACAAGAGCGCGATGTGCGCGCTGGAATCTTGTTCTGCGCGCAGCGGGACGCTGGATGTTTCGGGCGTAACAGTGACGGGGGCGGGTTTTTTGATGACGGCTGTTACGGGTGCGGGCCTGTTGATTTCGGCATGCGGCACGGCGGGACGCACTGTACTGGGCTTGATGTCAGCGCCGGGCTTGTGCACCTGAGCGGGGGTACAAGCGTATAGTGCGAATATGGTCGAAAGTATTAGGAGTACACGTTGCATAACGAACATCTGCAAAAAATAGAGCCTGCATTATATGTAGTTGCCACCCCAATAGGAAATCTGCGCGACATTACCCTGCGCGCACTCGACGTGTTAGCAGGGGTCGATGTGGTCGCCGCAGAGGACACGCGCAATACCTCACATCTGCTGAAACATCACGGAATTTACGCGAAGCAACTGATCGCGGTGCACCAGCATAACGAACGCGGTGCGGCTGACAAGCTCGTCTCCCTGTTGCTGGCGGGACAAAGCGTGGCCTTCGTTAGCGACGCGGGTACGCCTGCCGTCAGCGACCCCGGTGCATTGCTGGTGCAGGCCGTGCAAGCAGCAGGAGTGCGCGTGATACCGATTCCGGGGGCGAGTGCGGCAGTCGCGGCTTTGTCCTCATCGGGATTAGCCACGCCGCACTTTCATTTTTACGGCTTCCTGCCCAATAAATCAGCCGCGCGTCGTACGGTTATGCAAGGCTTGAGCGGCCATCCTTATACGCTGGTGTTTTACGAAGCACCGCATCGCATCGTCGAATGCATCACCGATCTGCACGCGGTATTGGGCGGTGAGCGGACTATCGTGCTGGCGCGTGAAGTCACCAAACTGTTTGAGACCATCCATACTTGCAAGCTTTGCGAGGCGGAGGCTTGGCTGCAATCGGACAGCAACCAGCAGCGCGGTGAATTTGTGGTGCTGGTTTCCGGTGCGCAGCCTGAAGAAGGCCTGTCCACTGAGACGTTGAACACGCTCAATTTATTGCTGGAAGACTTGCCGCTCAAACAAGCCGCGCAACTCGCCGCTAAAATCACCGGAGCGAATCGTAGCGAGCTTTATCAACATGCGCTGGCGCTCAAGACGGCAAAAGAGTGAGACGCCCTGGCAGTTCATTTAATCTCAAGGCCCCCCGTGACCCATAAACCTACCCCCGGCAAGGCCGAAACGGCGCTCATGCCACCCTTTAAGGCGCTGACGCTGGAGCATATTTTCATACCGGACACTCAGGAAGCCTTGTCGTCAGCAAGCGCCGAAATTTTTGCGGCAGGCGTGGTGGGCTTCGACACCGAATCAAAGCCGACCTTTAACCGGGGCGATGTCAGCGAGGGGCCGCATGTCCTGCAATTCGCGATTCAGGATAAGGCGTTTATCTTTCAACTCAATCGCCCCGAGTGTCTGCCCTATGTTATTGAAATTCTGCAATCGGAAGCCGTGCTCAAGGTGGGCTTTGGCTTGCAGTCGGATCATGCGCAAATTCATCACAAGCTGGGCGTGAAGCTGGCGGCGGTTCTGGATATGAATCACGTATTCCGCCAGGATGGCTATGGCAGTTCCACCGGGGTCAGGGCGGCAGTCGGACTCGCCATGCAGCAAAAATTTCATAAATCCAAGCGCGTCACGACCTCCAACTGGGCCGCTTTGCAACTCAACGACAAGCAGCTGATCTATGCAGCCAATGACGCTTACGCCGCCCTTGAAGTCTTGAACGCCCTGGACCGGCGGCGCGAAGATCTGCCGATCCGCTGGCAGATGCCGCTTTTCGAACAGGATGTTTGTAATGGCTGACGCACTGCCGCCGCTGATCCGGACATTGCTGGCAGCACCGGCGTGTTACGAGCACGCGGTGGAAAAGCTGGAGCTGATCGAGACGCATATTTCCTGGGTGTTGCTGACGGGTTTGTATGCTTACAAGATAAAAAAACCGGTCAATCCGGGTTTTCTGGATTTCAGCACGCTGGAGCGGCGGCGGCAGGACTGCCTTGAAGAGCTGCGTCTGAACCGGCGACTGGCTGCTGACATTTATCTGGACGTGGTTGCCATTACCGGAACTACTGATGCGCCGCGCGTCAACGGCGCGGGCGAGGCTCTGGAATATGCGGTGAAGTTGCGCCAGTTCCCGGCGGATGCCACGCTGGACAGGCTTGCGGCTCGCGGCGAACTGGGTAATCTGCAAATAGACGCGCTGGCTGTGCGGCTGGCGCATTTTCATCTTTTCGAATGCGAGCATGCGGCTAGCGATAGTCCGTGGGGCGAGCCGGACGCGGTCGCGCAGCCCGTTACGGAAAATTTCCGGATACTGGCAGCCCGGCTGGACAATCCGGCGGAAATGCAGCGTCTGGCAGATTTGCAGGACTGGTGTAATGCCGAACATGCGCGTCTCGTGCCGCTGATGTCAGCCCGCAAACAGCTGGGTTTTGTGCGTGAATGTCATGGCGACCTGCATCTGGCAAACCTGGCCTGGTTCGACGGTCAATTGCTGATATTTGACTGTCTGGAATTCAACCCCGCGCTGCGCTGGATAGACGTCATCTCGGAAGTGGCCTTCTGTTACATGGATCTACTGCAAAAAAACTACCAATCCCCCCTTCACATTGAAGTGGAAGGGGACGATTGCCCCCTCTCCCGCCTGCGGGAGAGGGTTGAGGTGAGGGCTGGCGGTTATGCTGGTCTGGCTTTCCGCTTCCTGAATGCCTGGCTGGAGGTCACGGGTGACTACGAGGGCGTGGCCTTGTTGCGTTATTACGCCGTATATCGTGCGCTGGTGCGCGCCAAGGTGGCGGCATTGCGCGCCGAACAGGGCTGTAATACCAGTCGTGCCGAGGTGACGAGCTGTCTGCAACTGGCCGCGCAACTGTCGCAATCTGCGCCACTGCAACTCTGGATCACCCACGGTCTGTCCGGTTCCGGCAAGACCACACACTCTCAGCATATGTTAGAAAAGCACGGCATGATACGCCTGCGCTCCGATGTCGAGCGCAAGCGCCTGGCCGGGCTGGATGCGCGCGCGCGCGGTGGTGAGGCATCGGGGCTATACAGCACATCGTTTGGCCTGCGCACCTATCAATATCTGGCCGAGCGTGCGGAAGATTTGCTGGCCTCCGGCTGGAGCGTGGTTGTCGACGCAGCCTTTCTGCAACGCCGGGAGCGGGACAGGTTCCGCGATCTGGCAAGGCGAACCGGAGCAGATTTCAGGATACTGGACATGCCAGCCGACCCTGCTGTGTTGCGCGAGCGGGTCAGGCAGCGGCAGGCGGAGGGCAACGATGCTTCGGATGCCGATCTGCGCGTGCTGGAACAGCAGCTGGCAACCGCCCGCCCGCTGGATGCGGACGAGCTGGACGAGGTGATGCAAGCCGGGCTGACTGGACAGGTTTAGGGCAATTCGGGAAGACAGTTGTCCGGTTTTGCTGTCACACTATGTTTTTTCGCAACGTGATCGAACCGATGACACAAGACATTCCGCAAACCATACGTCTGGCTGACTATGCGCCGCCGTCATTTTTGATCGATACGGTCGATCTGGACATCAGTTTTCTACAGAATGAGACGATCGTGACGGCGCAGCTGGCGGTGCGCCGCAATCCGGCTGCGAACACGCCGGATGCGCCGCTGGTGCTCGACGGCGAAGAGCTGGAGCTGATTGCCGTGAGTCTCGATGGCATGGAACTGCCCGCCGAGCGTTACGCCTTGAGCGCCACCCGGCTGAGTCTGGATAATCTGCCCGATGCCTGTAGCCTGACTACGGTGTCGCGCATTCATCCCGATGGCAACACCCGTTTATCCGGCCTTTACCGATCAAACAACGGCTATTTCACCCAGTGCGAAGCGCAGGGATTTCGCCGCATCAGCTGGTTTGCGGACAGGCCGGATGTGATGTCGCGCTATACCGTCACTCTGCACGCCGACAAGGCATCCCTGCCGCATTTGCTGTCCAATGGGAATCCGCTCGCCAGCGGCGACGAGGCGGGCGGGCGACACTGGGCCAGATGGCATGACCCCTTCCCCAAGCCCTGCTACCTGTTCGCGCTGGTCGCCGCACGGCTGGATGTGTTGCGCGACCGCTACCGCACCGCGTCGGGGCGCGATGTACAGCTGGCGATTTACGTCGAGCACGGCAAGCTAGACCAGTGCGAACACGCTATGGATGCACTGAAAAAATCCATGCGCTGGGATGAACAAACCTTTGGGCTGGAGTGCGACCTCGATCACTACATGATCGTTGCGGTCGGCGACTTCAACATGGGCGCGATGGAAAACAAGGGCCTGAACATATTCAATACCAAATTTGTGCTGGCGCGGCCCGACATCGCGACCGATCTCGATTACGAGAACATCGACCGGGTGGTGGCGCACGAATATTTCCACAACTGGACCGGCAACCGCGTCACCTGCCGTGACTGGTTCCAGTTATCGCTCAAGGAAGGGCTGACGGTGTTCCGCGATCAGGAATTCGGCGCGGACGTGCATACTCGCTCGGTCGCCCGCATCCGCGAGGTGCGCGGTCTGCGCGCAGCCCAGTTTCCCGAGGATGCCGGGCCGATGGCGCATCCGGTACGCCCGTCCTCCTACATCGAAATCAACAATTTCTACACTGCTACGGTCTATCAGAAGGGTGCGGAGGTGGTGCGCATGATACGCACGCTGATCGGCAAACAGGCTTTCCGTCGCGGTATGGATCTGTATTTTGCGCGGCACGATGGCCAGGCGGTGACCTGCGATGATTTCGTCGCTGCCATGAGTGACGCATCGGGTACTGATTTCAGTCAGTTTATGTACTGGTATCAGTACAGCGGTACACCGCATGTTCATGCTACGGGCCGCTACGAGGCTGCCGAACAGCGCTATGTGCTGAGTTTGGGCCAGTCCTGCACTGCGCCGGATAAACAGCTCTACCATATTCCTGTTGCCGTCGCGCTGATCGGCCCTGACGGGCGGGATCTGCCTCTGCATATGGCGGGTGAGCGCGCTGCTCCCTGCCAGCGTGTGCTGTCGCTGTGCGATGCAGCGCAGGAATTTGTCTTTGAAGACATCGCTGTCGCGCCGGTTCCTTCGCTGCTGCGTGATTTTTCGGCACCCGTGATACTCGATTTTGCCTACAGCGATGCAGAGCTCGCGCACTTGCTGGCGCATGATGCTGACCCCTTCAATCGCTGGGAGGCCGGGCAGCGTCTGTATAGTCGTCTGATCATCAAGGCGACCGCCGCGATCAGCGCAGGCGGCACGCCGGAGTGGCCTGTCAGTGTCGCTGCGGCTGCGGCCCGGGTGCTGGAGGATGCGGAGGCAGACCCGGCCTTTGCAGCAGAAGCGCTCTCGCTACCTGGGGAAGCGACGCTGGCCGAACAACTGGAAGTGGTTGACCCGGATGCCTTGCACGCCGCCCGCAACGGCTTGCGCCAGTTTCTGAATGATCAGCTGGGCGCGCAATTGATGGCCTGCTACCAGCGGCTGACGCCGACTGAGGCCTATCGTCCTGCACCGGCGGATGCTGCGCGCCGCGCCCTGCGTAATTTATGTCTGGGCTATTTGTGCGAAGCCGACAGCACAGCTCGCCGCGCACTGGCACGGCAACAGTTCGATAGCGCCGATAATATGACCGATCAATTCGCCGCTCTTGCCACGCTGGCGCAGAGCGAAGGCGAGGAACGCCGGCAGGTGATGGATGCTTTTTATCAACGTTGGCAGGGCGAGCCGCTGGTGGTTGACAAGTGGTTGCAGGTTCAGGCCGGCAGTCGTTGTCCCGGCACACTGGCGGAAGTCGAGCGGCTGGTCAGCCATCCCGCCTTCGACTTGCGCAATCCGAACAAGGTCTATGCCTTGTTGCGCGCCTTCGGCAGCAATCATGTGCATTTTCATGCGGCGGACGGCAGCGGTTATCGTTTCCTGGCAGCGCAAACCATCAGGCTGGATGCCATCAATCCGCAGGTGGCTTCACGGCTGGCGCGTTGTTTTGATCGCTGGCGCAAGTTCGACTCGGGCCGACAGGCGCACGCGCGCGCCGCGCTGGAAAAGTTGCGCAATCATGCCGGTCTTTCGCGTGATGTGTTTGAAGTTGTCGAGAGATCGCTGGGATAACGGCAGGGGCTTAGCGGATTATTTCTGGTCTGGTTTCTTGCGGAAGTAGAGACAGGACTGACCGCTTGCCGCGATGACCTCAAGGATGGGCTGTCGCTGGCTTTTGAAGTCCAGCGCACGGCAGCCATATCTGAAACTGACATCGTGGGTAATGTAATAGTGGGTGCAGCCTTTGCAGCTTGCGAGGGTGTCGCCGGGTGCGGTATCCATAACGTGTTGGCGTGAGTTAAATACGGGTACTTGATTGAATTCGTTTGAATAAGAACGGTATTAATGGATAACGCCGCTTATTGCGGCGTTATGTGTCAGCTTATGGGGAGCCGACTTTGTCAGCACGAATGCTGAAGCGGTAACAGCTTAAAGATGAACACTCATTGAGTTCTCGATACGCGCCTCCTTGCAATGGTTAACTTTTCCAAACTCCTGCTTCTGCCAACCCCAGTTATTTTATACGCCTAATTCTCGGCAAATTCAACTGGATTGTGCGTGCTAGCGCCGGCGTTTAACCAAAGGTTTGCGTTTTCCCGGACGCTTGCTGTCGATCTCTGCCGGTTTGGGCTTGGGCACAAACAGGTTTCGGACAGCTGAATTTTTGGCAGTCTGGTGTGCCAGAACGGCCGCAGCGATTTGCTCTGAGCCAGGCTGGCTCGCGGGATGCTCTCCTTTGGGATCGTACGCGGAAAGCTTGCCTTTGATGCTGCCGACGCGTTCATGGGCATCTGCGCTCTTGCGCTGAGCGGCCAGAATGAGCTGCGCATCCGGCGTCAGCGTGTAACCGCCATCCAGCTCACAGATCAGGCCGTTCCCGGAAAGCCGAGAAAATGACTCTATCAGATCCAGTTCGGAACAGACCGCGCCCTGAATCAGATCGCCTGCCGCAATAATCTCGACGAGTTCAGCCGGGCGCCGCTTGGATGAAACGGCTATGGCGAGTAAAAGAAATGCATCAACATCGTGGACTGGGAACATCGCGTTACCTTTGAATAAATTTGCAACAGGAGCAGGCGCGTCTGACGCGCTGTGACGGAAAAAGGCCATCCGGAGATCAGACGGTTTTCCGTGAGGACGAGAGTGTAATGGTTTTACGCGCATTTGTTGATTCGGCATGAGCAGATAGCGAAAAATAGGCTGGTTTTTTGCAAAAATAAGTTAACTCACTTTACTTTCAAACAAGCGTTTGATATGTTGCACGCCATTCCTTCATCATGGAAAAAACATGAACCCAATTACCAAATCATTTGCTCCTGCGTTTTTGCTGATTGCGCTGTTGTCCGGTTGTAGCGGCGGGGGCGACAAGCCAGCCGGCGGGGGTGCGATGCCGCCGCCTGAAGTGGACGTGATTACTGTGGGCAAGGGCAATGCGATGCTCACGCAGGATTTGCCGGGGCGGTTGCAGGCTTATCGCAGCGCGCAAGTGCGTGCGCGGGTCGAAGGTGTGATCGAAAAGCGTTTGTTTGAGGAAGGCAGCGACGTGAAGGCGGGGATGCCTCTGTTCCGGATTAACGCGCGCACCTATCAGGCGACTGCGGATGCTGCACAGGCGGAACTCGCGATTGCACGGCAAACTGTCGAGCGTTACAAACCGCTACTGACGATCAAGGCGGTAAGCCAGCAGGAGTACGATCTGGCGGTTGCAAAGGTCAAACAGGCTGAAGCTGCATGGGTTCGTGCCGGTGAAGACCTGGAGAATGCGGCTGTTCCCGCCGCGATTTCCGGACGCATAGGCCGCACGCTGGTGACGGAAGGGGCATTTGTCGGCAAGGGCGAACCCACACTGCTGGCGACCATCGAACAGCTGGACCCCATTTATGCCAATTTTACCCAGTCGGGTGAGGACATGTTGCGTCTGAAACAGGCCATCAGGACGGGCAAGCTCAAGCGCGCTGAATCTGTACGCGTCGAATTGCTGCTTGCGGATGGCAGCGTCTATCCGCATGCGGGCCGGATTTTCTTTACCGATATGGCGGTTGACCCGACTACGGGCGCAGTGTCTTTGCGGGCGGAATTCGCCAATCCTCAGCGCGAACTGCTGCCCGGCATGTTTGTGCGCATCCGTTTCCCCGAAGCGATGGCAGAAAATACGATACGTGTCCCGCAACGCGCGGTGCAATCCGGGCCGCAGGGACAATTCGTGATGGTGGTGGGCGAAGAAAGCAAGGCTACGCCCGTGCCGGTGAAGACCGGCAGCATGGCGGGCAATGATTTCATCATCGCCGAAGGGCTGAAAGGCGGCGAGCAGGTGATCGTGAATGGCTTGCAAAAAGCGCGCCCCGGTACACAGGTCGCGCCCGTGCCGTGGGATGCTTCCGCTCCGCCGATGGCAGCGCAGCCAGCCGCCCGGAAAGCGGATGACAAACAAGCAGAAGCAAAGAAATAGGGCCGGGCCATGTTCGCAAAATTCTTTATTGATCGTCCTATTTTTGCCTGGGTCATTGCGCTGATTATTTTGCTCGGCGGTGCCTTGGCGCTGAAGAATCTGCCGGTCGCGCAATATCCCGCGGTGGCGCCGCCCGCCCTGTCCGTTTCTGTCAGTTATCCCGGCGCTTCGGCGCAGGTCGTCGAGGAGACGGCCGTGGCGCTGCTGGAACAGGAAATGAACGGCATCGAACATCTGCTGTACATGGAATCGGCGGCGGAACTGGGCAGCGGCAGTATCACGCTGACCTTCAAGCCGGGCACCAATCTTGATTTGGCCTCGGTCGAAACGCAGAACCGTATCAAACGCGCCGAGGCGCGTTTGCCCGAAGCGGTGCGCCGTCTGGGTATCACGGTGGCCAAGACCGCGCGTAACTATGTGATGTTCATCGCGCTGTTTTCTCCGGACAAGAGCTTGGAAGATGTCGCGCTGGGCAGCTATGCCAGCGCCAATGTGCTCGATAATATCCGGCGCGTGCCGGGTGTGGGCGAGGCGCTGTTATTCGGTACCGAATATTCCATGCGGCTGTGGCTCAAGATGGACAAGCTGCAACACTACAATTTGTCTCCGAGCGATGTGGCGGCGGCGGTGCGCGCACAAAATGTGGAACTCGCGACCGGCGAGCTGGGACAAGTCCCCGCCCTGCCCGGTCAGCAACTCAATGCGGTGATCGTTACAAAAGGACGGTTGTCCACGCCTGAGGAATTCGGCAACATCATCGTGCGTACCAACCCGGATGGTTCTTCGTTGCGTGTCAGGGATGTGGCGCGCGTCGAACTCGGTGCGCAGGACTATACCCGCAGTGCGCGCATAGACGGTCAGCCGACCGCCGCGATTGCGATCCGTCTGTCGCCGGGCGCGAATGCGCTGGAAACGGTCGGGCAGGTCAAAGCCAAAATGACCGAGCTGGCTAAATTTTTCCCGGCTGGCATCAGTTGGGCTGTGCCTTACGACACGTCCAAGTTCATTGATATTTCCATCAAGGAAGTGCTGAAGAGTCTGGCCGAAGCCTTGCTGCTGGTGGTACTGGTGATGTATCTGTTCCTCGGTAATATCAGGGCGACGATTATTCCTGCCATCGTCATCCCGATTGCACTGGTGGGTGCGCTGGTCGGGCTGTATCTGCTGGGTTATTCGATCAATGTGCTGACCCTGTTTGCGATGGTGCTGGCCATCGGCATCGTGGTGGATGATGCCATCGTGGTGGTGGAGAACGTTGAACGCATCATGACGACCGAGGGTTTGTCCGCGCGCGACGCGACGCGCAAGGCAATGGATCAGATAGTCGGCGCGATTATCGCGATCACACTGGTGTTGATGGCAGTGTTCATCCCGATGGCGTTCTTTCCCGGCTCAACAGGGGCGATTTATCGTCAGTTTGCCGTCACCCTGTTACTGACCATGATGTTCTCGGCATTGATGGCACTGACGCTGACCCCCGCACTGTGTGCGTCTTTGCTCAGGCACTCACCGGGCAAGGAAATGCTCCCTACCACGGGTTTTATGGGCTGGTTCAATCGCTTGTTTGCGCGCACCACGAAAAGTTATATCAGCACTGTGGGCAGGATGACCCGTAAAACCACGCGCTATCTGCTGGTTTATCTGGTGATCTTTATGGCAATGGGCTGGATGTTCGCCAAATTGCCCGGCAGTTTCCTGCCGGAAGAGGACCAAGGCTATTTCATCAATGTAATCCAGCTGCCGTCCGGGGCGAGCAAGGAACGCACGCTGGAAGTGTTGGGTCAGGTCGAGCAGTATTATCTGGCACAAGCGGAAGTCGAGCATGTGGTCGGTGTGGCAGGGTTCTCGTTCTTCGGGCGAGGGCAGAATATGGCCATTGCGTTTGTGCGTCTCAAGGGCTGGGATGAGCGCACTGCCGATGGCAGTTCCTCTACCGCGCTGGTGCGCAAGGCGAATATGACGTTCTTCCAGATCAAGCAGGCGATGATTTTCGCGATCAATCCGCCGCCGATACCTGAGCTGGCGGCCGTCGGCGGGTTCGATTTCCGCTTGCCGGACCGGGGCGGGGTGGGGCGTGAGAAGCTGCTGGAAGCGCGCAATATGGTGCTGGGCATGGCATCGCAAAATCCGCTGCTGGCGGGTGTTCGCCCCGAAGGGCAGGAGGCCGGGCCGCAACTGCTGCTTGATATCGACAGGCTGAAGGCGGAAACGCTGGGCGTGTCCATCGCCGATCTCAATGAGACGCTGCAATCCACGCTGGGCGTGGCTTACATTAATGATTTCGAGCGTCAGGGACGTATTTTGCGCGTGCAGATGCAGGCGGAAGCCGATATCCGCCGGACGCCCGATGACATCATGAAGCTGTCGATACGCAACCGGCAAGGCAATATGGTGCCGCTGTCCGAACTGGCTGCGCCGCGCTGGGTGGTGGGCGCGCCCAAGCTGGATCGCTTCAACGGCTTGCCTGCGATGAAAATCTCCGGCGGTTCGGCACCGGGCCGCAGCTCGGGCGAGGCCGTGGCGGTGATGGAAGACATCGCAAAGCAATTGCCGCCCGGCATTGGTTTCGAGTGGTCGGGGACCTCGTTCGAAGAACGGCAGTCCGGCGCTCAGGCACCCTTGTTGTTCGGCCTTTCGCTGTTCGTAGTGTTTCTGTGTCTGGCGGCGCTGTACGAGAGCTGGTCCATCCCGTTCGCGGTGTTGCTGGTTGTGCCGCTGGGTATCTTCGGCGCGGTGCTGGCGGTGACCTTGCGCGAGTTGCCCAATGACGTGTACTTCAAGGTTGGTCTGATCGCCATCATCGGCCTGTCGTCCAAAAACGCCATACTGATTATCGAGTTTGCGCGCAAATTGCAGGACGAGGGCATGAGTCTGATGGACGCTACGTTGGAAGCCTGCCGATTGCGCTTCAGGCCTATCCTGATGACTTCCATCGCCTTCATCGCCGGTGTGTTGCCGCTGGCGATTTCCAGCGGAGCAGGCGCGCAAAGTCGCCATGCGATCGGCACGGGCGTGATGGGCGGCATGATCGCGGCCACTCTGCTGGCGGTGTTTCTGGTGCCGGTGTTTTTTGTCGTGGTGCGGCGTATTTTCCCCGGACATGCGCGCAGCCATGTCGAGCCCGAGGAGGTGCCAAAATGAAAAAATCTAAAGCAATATCCGCAGATTACGCAGATGGCCGCAGATTAAGAGCCAAATCTGGCCAGGATTTAATCTGTGTGAATCCGTTTAATCTGCGGACAAGGGTTTCGCTTTGTACGGCCTTGGTCGTGCTATTGGGCGGTTGTTCAATGATGCCGGACTATCAGCGCCCCGTCGCACCGGTTCCTGCGGCCTGGCCCGATACCGCAAAACCACACGGGATACGGGCCATGCCGGACTGGCAGGTTTATTTTCCCGATCCGCGCCTGCAGGCATTGATTGCGGCGGCGCTGAAAAATAACCGTGACCTGCGCATCGCCACTGCGCGCATTGCGGAGGCGCGTGCGCAATATGGCATACAGCAGGCGGATCGCCTGCCGAATGTGAGTCTGGATGCCTCTCGCAACGCGTCCTTGTCTCCGGCCAGCACGTCATTTACCGGCAGGCCGTTTCAGGCGCAACGCTATGATGTGAAAGTGAGTCTGGTGTCGTTCGAGCTGGATTTCTGGGGGCGGGTGAGCAGCCTGAATGCGGCGGCCAAGGCCAGCTATTTTTCGACCGAAGCGGCGCAGCGCAGTTTCCGTTTGTCGCTGATCGCCGACGTGGCGAACGCCTATCTCTCGGTGCTGGAGCTGAGTGAGCGCGTTCAACTGGCGAGCGCCACGGTGCAGGGGCGCGCCGAGATGCGGGAATTGGTCGTGCGCCGTCGTGATGCGGGTGTTTCCAGCGAGCTGGATGCGTTGCTGTCGGAGGGCGAGTATCAGGCTGCGCTGGCCGACAAGGCGAATCTGCAGCGTCAGCAGGCCGCCGCAGAGAACCTGCTCGCATTGCTGGTCGGCGAAATGCCCGTACAGTTACCGGAGGGGCGCAGCCTTGACCGGCAGGGCATAACGCCCGACCTGATTGCCGGTCTGCCCGGCGAGGTACTGCTGCAACGTCCGGATGTGCTGGCTGCCGAACAACGGCTGATCGCGGCGAACGCCAATATCGGTGCGGCGCGCGCCGCCTTTTTGCCGCGCATCAGCCTGACCGGCAGTATGGGTACGGCCAGTCGTCAGCTGAGTGGCTTGTTCGGTGCAGGCAGCGATGCCTGGAGTTTTCAGCCGGCGCTGACACTGCCGCTGTTCGATGCCGGACGGAACTCGGCTAATCTCGATGTGGCCGAAGCACGCAAGGTGGTGGCGGTCGCCGAATATGAAAAGACCCTGCAACAGGCATTCCGCGAAGTGGCAGATTTGCTGAGCGCGCGCGATAGTCTGGCAAACCAGCTTGCTGCCGGGCAGGCTCAGGCTCATGCGCAGCGGCAGCGGCAGGCATTGGTTGACGCGCGCTATCAGTCAGGCATCGCTAATCATCTGGAGTTGCTGGATGCACAACGCGATGCTTATAACGCAGGACAGGGCGAGCTACAGATCAGGCGTGCGCAGCTAGTCGCTGCGACGCAACTGTACAAGGCGCTGGCGGGTGAAGTGGCTGAAAACAAGTGATGAGCGATATTCAAAGTGGCAGTGAACAAACACGCGCGCGCCTGATTGAAGCTGCGCGCGAGGTATTTGCACAATACGGATTTCAGGGGGCGACGGTGCGCGAGATTTGCCGCCGCGCGGGGGCCAATGTCGCAGCCGTGAATTATCACTTTGGCAGCAAGGATGGTTTGCTCGCCGAAGCGTTAAATTTCAGCGGACTCAAGACACTGCAAACAAATAATCTGTCAGCCGACCCCTGTCCTGAAAAGCGTTTACGTCTGTTCCTGAAGGATTTTATGCTGATGCTGCTGGACGAGAACAGCGCCTCCCGGCAATGCCGCATCATGGCGCGCGAACTGGCCGACCCGACCCCCGCGCTGGACAAAATCGTGTCTGAGGCCATCGCGCCACTGCACGAATTTCTGGGCAGGATGGTGGGCGAGATCGTTGGTGACAAAATGAGCGCGGCGCAGCAATTGCGCTGCGTGTTCAGCATCCTCGGCCAATGTTCGTTCTATTATCATACGGAACCCGTGTTACAGCGCCTGCACCCGGAGTTGCGCTACGATGCTGCCGAGATCGAGGCCATTGCCGCGCACATCGCGGATTTCTCACTGGCCGCGATGAATCAGCTTGCCCGCAGGACGGCTTAGCCTTTCTATCTTCTTCTGGAAAATTGAAATCACACGTCTGAACGGCTCGCTGTGACAGCGCCCGTTGCCAGTCTGCGCAGAAAATGCGCTATCATCCGGCAAAAACTCGTGCGGCGAACGACAATTCAGACCATGATCAGCACATTCAGGGCAAACGACACAATGCCTGTTAAAAATTGCACCAATTCAAATACGTTAATCGGGTGGCTTTGGTTGCCCGGCATCGCCGTCCTTTACTCGCTATTGGTCTATATCGGTGAATTCTATTTCGAGAGCGATGCTGTTGTCGGGCATTTCGAACCGGCGAGCGGATTGGCGTTAGCTGCGGTGCTGCTGGGCGGGAAGCGATACGTCTGGAGTGTATTGCTGGGTGCGATTCTGATACACACTATTCAGGATGATACGCTGTGGGAAGTTGTCATCATTGCCCTGAGCGACACGCTGCAAGTATTTTGCGGTGTCTGGCTGCTGACCCGCACTGGCAAATTCGATGTGTCTCTTGGATCGTTAAATGACTATCTGCGCCTGATTATGCTGGGCGGGTGCGCCAGCATTTTCATGGGCGCACTGGTTGCGAACACGGCCTTGCTGGTTTTCGGGGTGCTGAACGCGGAGCATTATTTTTATGGCCTGCTCCAATGGTGGATGAGTGATACGTTGGGGGTCATTCTTATTACCCCATTGGTTCTGGTCTGCTGGGGGGCAAAAAATGACAGGCGCAAACACGGGCAGATAGTGGAGACAGCATTATTGTTCGGCTTGACGGCTCTGGTTGGCGGCGCAGTTTTTCTCGATTGGTGGCATGATGCCATTGGCCCGGTGGCTCAAAATTACTGGCTATTTCTGATTGTCACCTGGGCTGCAGTGCGTCTCGGAGCGCCTGAAGCCATGATTGTTCTGGTTATGACGGCAATTTATGCCTTGTTGGGCGCAATTCGTGGAACTGGTTTCTTTGCCGATGACATCGTCCAGACCCATTTAATCAATTACTGGTTCTACATGGTGACTTTGTCCGTGGTTGGCATGGCATTGGCGACCTATTTCGCCGAAAAAAAACGGGCGGAAGACGCTTTGCGCATTGCCGCAACAGCCTTCGAATCGCAAGAAAGCATGATCATTACCGATACCAACGGCGTGATTCTGCGGGTCAACCAGGCATTCACCGAGACTACCGGCTATACGGCCGAGGAAGCAGTCGGCCAGACGACGCGATTGCTCAAATCCGGTCGTCACGATGCGGATTTTTACCGCGAGATGTGGGAAAACGTGCAGCGCGTCGGAAAGTGGCAGGGGGAAATCTGGGATCGCCGCAAAAATGGCGAGGTATACCCGAAATTACTCACCATTTCTGCCGTCAAAGGGCGCGATGGAATGGTCACCCATTATGTCGGAGCAGATCACGATATTTCCAAACGCAAAGCGGCGGAAGAAGAAATCAACAATCTGGCCTTTTACGACAGCTTGACGCGGCTCCCCAATCGTCGCCTATTGAATGACAGACTGGGTAAAGCCTTGGCCGTCAGCAAGCGCAGTGGCCGCTATGGTGCGGTGATGTTCCTCGATCTGGATAATTTTAAACCGCTCAATGATCTGCACGGACATAACGTGGGTGACTTGTTGTTGATAGAAGCGGCTCGTCGCATTGCATGCTGCGTGTGTGAAATGGATACCGTGGGGCGTTTCGGCGGAGACGAGTTCGTGGTGCTGCTCAGCGAATTGGGCGATGGCAAGGCCGAGTCCACTGCACAGGCCGGCGTCGTCGCGGAAAAAATACGCGCCAGCCTGAACGATCCCTATTGGCTGACAGTTCAGCACGAGGGTAAGGCGGAAATCATAGTCCGGCATCATTGCACCTCGAGTATTGGCGTAGTGATGTTTGCCAATCACGAATCAGGCATGGAAGATATTCTCAAGTGGGCGGATATGGCGATGTATCAGGCCAAGGAAGCAGGACGCAATTTGATTAGGTTTTATGAGCCGGGGACTTGACCGGCAGCGGGCATCGCAAAAATCGCCGGAATTTGTCATGCCTGAGTGGTGAGAAAGGAGTGCGGTTGTTAGCGGCGTTTCCGCATGTCAAGGCGGCGCACGGGCCTTTGACTTATAATCTCGCCTACTTATCCCGCCGGAAACCATCATGCAACAACTCACTCTCACACGCCCAGACGATTGGCATCTGCATTTGCGCGATGATGCGCTGATGCAATCGGTGCTGCCTGATACCGCACGGCAATTCGCCCGCGCCATCGTCATGCCCAACCTCAGACCGCCGGTCACCACGACCGCACAGGCGCTGGAATATCGTGCACGCATTCTCGCCGCACTGCCTGCGGGCGCTGTGTTCGAGCCGCTGATGACGCTTTATCTGACCGATGTAACCGGTGCGGAAGAGATACGCCGTGCCAGGGATAGCGGTGTCGTGCATGCGGTGAAGCTGTATCCGGCCGGGGCGACCACCAATTCCGACGCGGGTGTGACCGACATCCGCAAGACTTACGCCGCGCTGGAAGAGATGCAAGCATGCGGCATGCCGCTGCTGGTGCATGGTGAAGTGACGGACAGTCACATCGACGTGTTCGACCGCGAGGCCGTGTTTATCGAGCGCGTGATGCAACCCTTGCTCAAAGACATGCCGGGATTGCGCGTGGTTTTCGAGCATATTACCACCCTGGATGCGGCGCAATTTGTGATGAGCGCGCCTGCCACCATCGCCGCAACCCTCACGCCGCAACACCTGCTCTATAACCGCAACGCCATGCTGGTCGGCGGCATTCGCCCGCATTTTTATTGCCTGCCGATTCTGAAACGCGAGACGCATCGCGAGGCGCTGGTCAAAGCTGCCACCAGCGGTAGTCCCAAATTCTTCCTCGGCACCGACAGCGCCCCGCACGCACAGCACACCAAAGAGAACGCCTGCGGCTGTGCGGGTTGCTATTCCGCGCACAGCGCCATCGAATTGTATGCCGAGGCGTTCGAGGCAGCGGGTGCGCTGGACAAGCTGGAAGGTTTTGCCAGCTTCTATGGCGCGGATTATTATGGTCTCCCGCGCAACACTGGCAAGGTCACGCTGCGCAAAGAAGAGTGGCAAGTGCCTGCATCGGTGGGGTTTGGTGAGCATCAGCTCGTGCCGTTGAGGGCGGGGGAGATGATGAAGTGGAAGTTGGTGTAAAGAGCTATGTCTCTGAGTCCTTACCTCGACACCACGCCAGTAATGGGTGAACGCATTTATTTGCATCCCTCCTGTCAGGTCATCGGAGATGTGAGGATAGGGGACGACAGTTCGGTGTGGTGCAACACCGTTTTGCGCGGCGATGTGAACCGCATCGTGATCGGAAAAGGCAGCAACGTGCAGGATCTGAGCATGGGGCATGTGTCGCACAAGACCCCCGAAAAACCGGACGGTTCGCCGTTGATCATCGGCGACTATGTGACCGTCGGTCACTCGGTGATATTGCATGGTTGTACCATCGGTAATGACTGCCTGATAGGCATGGGCTCCATCATCATGGACGATGTAGTGATCCCCGAACGCGTGATGATAGGCGCGGGCAGCCTGGTGTCGCCCGGCAAGGTGCTGGAGAGCGGGATGCTCTACATGGGGCATCCGGCCCGTGCGGTACGCGCGCTGACGCAGGAAGAGATCAGCTATCTGCGTTATTCGGCCGAACATTACATTCGGCTGAAGGATAATTACCTGAACAAAACGTAAATCAGAAAGAACGAAAGAATGAGCGACCCGAAAGAAATCATACGTGCCAAGGTAAATCTGGAAACTGCGCAAATGCACTGGAGTGAAATGCAGCGCTATTTCGCCAGTGGTGCTGCGCTGTTTGTCTCTCCCGATCTGGATCTGGTCGAGACGGCGTTTCAGATGTCCGAAGACAATGCCGTGCTGATCCAGCAGTGGATGGCGGCAGGTCAGTTCGGCAAGGTGACGGATGAGCAGGCGCGTGTCTGGTCGGCGAATGACGCGATGCACTGGGTCGTGGTCGTCAGCCCTTGGGTGCTGGTGCAGCCGGTTTCATCAAAGAGTTAAACCGGAGGTGGCCATCAGCCTCAGGCGTTAGCTAGGCCTTGACCGGTGGACGCATCTTTTTTATCACGATGCCTTTCTTTTTCAGCATGGTCTCGACCTGCTCGCACAGTGTCTTCAGTATCTTGATACGAGCGAAATTCTTGTCGTTCGCCTCTACCAGCGTCCACGGGGCGGTAGTCGTGCTGGTTCTGTCCACCATGTCAGATACGGCTTGTTCGTATTCGTCCCATTTTTCACGATTACGCCAGTCTTCGGCGGTTATTTTAAAGTGTTTGAAGCCTATCGCCTCACGCTCTTTGAAGCGTTTGAGTTGTTCGTCCTTGCTGATGGACAGCCAGAATTTAACGACGACGATATTGTGGCGCACCAGTTGTGCTTCAAAATCGTTGATCTCGCTGTAAGCCCGCATCCAGTCCGCTTCGGTGCAGAAATTTTCCACGCGCTCTACCAGCACACGGCCATACCATGAGCGGTCGAAAATCGTCACACGGCCGCGCCGTGGAATGTGCCGCCAGAAACGCCATAAATAGGGTTGTGCCCGTTCTTCCTCGGTGGGCGCCGCGACCGGAATGATGTTGTAATAGCGCGCGTCCAGTGCGCCGGTGATGCGGCGAATTGCGCCGCCCTTGCCGGCCGCATCGTTGCCTTCGAACATGGCGATGACGGTGATATTTTTGAATTTTGCGCTGCGGGTCAGCAGTGCAAGCTTCCCCTGATATTTTTCCAGCTCGGCCTGATAGTCCTTCTTGTCAATTTTCTGGCTGAGATCCAGCGTCTTCAGTATATTCAGCTGATCGATGGAAGGCAGCGGCGGGGGGGCGGAAACTTCAGTTTTTTTCGTGTCGGCATCGTCAAGGCGTTTGCGTATCGCATCCAGAATAACCTTGCCCACGGTAAGGCTGCGGTAGTTCGCATCGTAACCTTCGACGATGGTCCAGGGCGCCTCTGCCGTGCTGGTGTGGCGGATGACGCTTTCGCTGACAGCAAAAAATTTGTCGTACATATTGAAATGTTCCCAGTCGCGTTTAGTGACGCGCCAGCGGGTCTTCGGATCTTTTTCGAGGAGTTTGAGGCGTTTTTCCTGCTTGTCTTTGGACAGATGCATCCAGAACTTGAGTATCAGGGCGCCCTCATCGGTGAGCATTTTTTCCAGCCGTTTGGCACGCTCCAGGCTCTGGTCCAGATCGGCTGTCTTTATGCGGCCCTGCACCCGGTTGATAATCGGCCAGGTGTACCAGGAACCCAGGAATATGCCGGCTCGGCCTTTGGGCGGCAGTTCGCGCCAGAAACGCCACATCATCGGCCTATCCAGCTCTTCATCTGATGGATCGCCCATGCCGTGGGTCTGCAAGAAGCGCGGATCCATCCATTCGTTGAGCAGATTGACGGTCTCGCCTCGCCCTGCACCATCTACACCGCCAACCAGAATGATGACGGGAAATTTTGCCAGCTTGGACAGTTCCATCTGCGCATCCAGCAGGGCTACGCGCAAAGGCGGCACATCCTTGTCGTAAGTGCGCTTGTCTATCGTGTGACCGAGTTCAGCGGATTCAAACATGTTGGTCTCCCAAGTGTAATGTAATTGCGCTTATAAAAAATCAGAGGTAATAGCCAGACGCAAGCTGGTTTCGGACGAGCCTTCAGCGCGGCTCAGCCATACCAGCCCGCTTTTCTTGATGCGCAAGGATTCGTTACCGCAGCCCAGCAACTGTGCCGCGACTGAGCCCAGTGTCGGCTGGTGTCCGACCACCAGCACGGCTCCTCCGGCGTTAGGCCAGCGCACCGCTTGCAGCACGGCATGCACGGATGCGCCGGGCGCGATAGTGGGAACAAGAGTGAAATCGGGGCTCAGTGCCGTTGCCGTTTGCTGTGTGCGGGTCGCCGGGCTGACCAGAATGCGTGTATGGGCGGGTAAATGCTGGCGCAGGAAGGTTGCCATTTTATCGGCCTGTTTGCGGCCCTTCTCGGTCAGTTCGCGCGTAAGGTCGGGCGGGCCGTCTTCAGCTTCGGCATGGCGCCATAAAATCAGATCCATTATGTCCTCCAAATATTACGTTTTATTTCTTAAAGTATACTGTATATACTGTTTAAGGCATTTTATTCCAAGGAGACAATCATGAAAACCAAAAAGTTGGACAAGGTCGAAGAAGTTGCCGCACCCAAGGTTGCAGTTGCCGCCAAACCGTTGAGCAAGCCCGCGCCCGCAACGGTTGGCAGATCGGCAAGCAAGCCGGCACCCGTTGCGGCGCGTAAGCCGGCTGTGAAGAAGGTTGCGGCTGCTGCCGTGGTTGTTGAAGACAAAGTGGTTAAAGATGCTAAGCCGGTTAAAGAGGCTAAAGCGGTGAAAAAGCCGAAATTGAAGGTGGTGCGTGACAGTTTTACCATGCCACAGAGCGAATATCAGAAAATCGCCGAGATCAAAGAGCTGTGCCAGAAAGCCGGATTACCTGTGAAGAAAAGCGAAGTGCTGCGAGCCGGTTTACAGGTATTGAGTGCCATGGCTGACGCGCAAATGTTGAACACCTTGAACGGTCTGGATAAGATTAAAACCGGACGTCCGAACAAGCATTAATTAGGCAGCTTGAACGAAGTGCTGGCGAGTTGCCTGAGCAGCTCGCTTTGCGCACATTTCCGTGCGGCGCGGCGCAGTTGTTTGTGGCGATATTGCCCTTCGCTATCCATGTCCCACGCCTGGCTGTTGTCCTGCAGGTATATCTTCAATCCCTCATCTATCACGCGTTTCTTGAGTTTCTTGTCGAGTACGGGGAAGCAAACCTCAATACGCCGGAAGAAGTTTCTGTCCATCCAGTCAGCCGAAGCCAGATAGACGTCATGCTGTAAATCATTGCGGAAATAGAAGATGCGGGTGTGTTCGAGGAAACGTCCGATGATGGAGCGCACCTTGATGTTTTCCGAAAGTCCGGCAACGCCGGGACGCAGTGCGCATACCCCGCGCACGATCAAATCCACTTTTACCCCGGCCTGAGAGGCTTCATACAGCGCTGCGATGGTTTCCGGTTCCAGCAAGGCATTCATCTTGGCGATGATATGCGCGCGTTTGCCGGCTTTGGCGAGAGCGGTTTCGTTCTGGATGGCAAGCAAGACCCGTGCGTGCAGCGTAAACGGCGATTGCCACAGATGATTGAGCGTACGTGCGCGACCGAGGCTGGTGAGCTGACCGAATACCTCGTTCGCATCGGCGCAGACTGCTTCGTTGCTGGTGAATAAGCCAAAGTCGGTATACAGCCGCGCGGTACGCGGATGGTAGTTGCCCGTGCCCAGATGTACATAACGGCGCAGTTTGCCGTCTTCGCGGCGTACCACCATCAGCATTTTGGCATGGGTCTTGTGTCCCACCACGCCGTAAACCACATGGGCGCCGACTTCTTCCAGACGATTAGCCCAGCCGATGTTGGCTTCTTCGTCAAATCGAGCCAGCAATTCCACCACCACCGTGACTTCCTTGCCACGCTGGGCGGCGGCAATTAATGCCTCCATTAGCGCGGAATCTGCGCCGGTGCGATAGACGGTCTGCTTGATCGCCACCACGTCAGGATCACTGGCGGCCTGCTGAATGAAATCGATCACCGGTTTGAAGGACTGGTAAGGATGATGCAGCAGTACATCGCTCTTGCGGATGACCTTGAACATGTCCGCCCCCTTCTTTTGCAACACCAGCGGTACGCCGGGCACAAAGGCTGGAAACTTGAGATCGTCGCGCGCCACCATGTCCGGGATTTGCATCAGCCTGACCAGATTAACAGGGCCGTGAACGCGATACAGGTCATCGGGTGTCAGCTTGAATTCCTTGAGTAATAACTCGGCGATTTGTGGTGAGCAATTGTCGGCGATTTCCAGACGCACGGCATCGCCGAAATGGCGCTGCGGCAATTCACCCTGCAAGCTGAGGCGCAGGTTTTTGACTTCTTCTTCATCCACGAACAGATTGCTGTTGCGTGTCACGCGAAACTGGAAACAGCCCAGCACTTCCATGCCGCTGAACAACTCATCGACATGGGCATGCAAAATAGAGGAAAGAAACACGAAACCATGTTCGCAGCCGCTGATTTCGGGCGGCATCGCGATGGTGCGCGGCAATACGCGCGGCGCCTGTACGATGGCGCGCGTGGAGTTGCGCCCGAAAGCATCCTTGCCTTGCAGTTCCACGGCAAAATTCAGACTTTTGTTGAGCACGCGCGGGAACGGATGCACAGGGTCGAGCCCGATGGGTGTCAATACCGGCATGACCTCACGAAAGAAAAAATCCTTCACCCAGGCTTGTTGCGCCTCATTCCAGTGCGTGCGGCGCAGGAATTTGATGCCATTCGCGGCCAGTGCAGGTGTGATATCGGCGTTGAATAGCTGATACTGGTGCTTGATCAGCTGGTGCGCCTGTTCACGCACCAGCTTGAGCGTCATCTGCGCGGTCATGCCATCCGCAGCGGTGGCAATGCCGCCCAGCTTGATTTGTTCCATCAGACCGGCCACGCGGATCTCGAAAAATTCATCGAGATTGCTGCTGACGATGCACAGGTATTTCAATCGTTCCAGCAACGGGATGCTGGCGTCTTCGGCCTGAGACAGCACGCGACGATTGAACTCGAGTTGGCCGAGTTCACGATTGAGAAATTGCTGCGCGGTAAATTTTTTAGACAAGAGTTTGCACCTTAACTTTTGGGCGGTACGTAGCCTTCCGGCATTTGCGTGCTCCCGCTGAAGAAATAACCTTCCATTTGTGCGGCCAGATACTTGCGTGCTGCCGCATCGGCCAGGTTGAGGCGATTCTCGTTTACCAGCATGGTCTGGAATTTGATCCAGCCTTGCCAAGCTTCTTTGGACACGTTGTCAAAAATCCGCTGACCCAGCGGGCCGGGATAGGTCGGACGATCCAGACCTTCGGCCTCACGACCCAGTTTTACGCATTGAACGATTCTTGTCATGTTGTCTATCTCCGTGTCAGTAATTATGTGACGCAATTATGACATTAACGTGACAGTCGCGCAGCGCTACATTTTTTCACATGTTTTCCTGTTACGACTTGAGCCGTCACGATGAAAGCCGGGTCGGGGGCCCGCCGGTACGGGGGTGCGACAATATGACGCATTCTCATGAAGCACGCATTCGGCGACAATCAGGCACATTTTTAAGAGAGGTCGAATAATGCAACTCAAACGTATATCTATCTGTATCGCGTTGGCTTTTGCGCCTGGCGTGTTTGCGGCTGAGGCCGCTGATGTGACCTTGCCCGATGTGGAAGTGACCGGGAAAAAAATCCAGCCGCTGCCCGCCTTGAGCGATTCGGCGCTCGGTGGCGCTGACCTTGTCCGTCTGCGCGCTTCTACCAGCGATACGGCAAAACTGCTCGACGGACAACCGGGCGTCAGTCTTTACGGCGCCGGTGGTGTGTCCAGCCTGCCCGTGATTCACGGTATGGCAGACGACAGGGTGCGCGTCAAAGTGGACGGCATGGACCTGATTTCCGCCTGCGGCAACCACATGAACCCCGCGCTTTCCTACATTGACCCCAGCAACGTGGGCAGCATCCAGGTATTTTCAGGGATCGCGCCGGTAAGCGTGAGCGGCGACAGCATTGGTGGCGCAATACTGGTGAAATCGCCAGAGCCGGAGTTTGCCGCGGCAGGGCAGGGCACGCTGCTCAAGGGCCAGGCCGGCGCTTTTTATCGCAGCAACGGCAACGTCACGGGCGGCAATCTTTCGGCAACGGTCGCAAACGAGAAATTGAGCATGACCTATAGCGGCTCAACCGTCGAATCCGGAAACTACAAGGCTGGAGGGGATTTCAAGCCCGCTGGGCCGGCTTTCAGGGCGGACGGCAGATCACTTTACACTTCGACCAAATGGCTGCCCGGAGACGAGGTTGGGTCCTCCATGTATAAATCGACGAATCAGTCCCTTGGCTTTGCGTTGCGCCATGAGAATCATCTGGTTGAACTGAAACTGGGCGTGCAAGATATTCCCTATCAAGGTTACCCCAACCAGCGCATGGACATGACCGGCAATGACAGCAAACAGGTCAATCTGCGCTATACCGGCCAATACGACTGGGGCACCCTGCAAGCGCGCGCATATAGCGAACATACGCGGCACAAGATGAATTTCCTTGAGGACAAGGCATTCTGGTACAAGACTGCAACCCAAACGATCGCTGCGCCCGGCATGCCGATGGACACGGAAGGAAGAAATACCGGCGCCGTGCTCAAGGCGGATATCACGCTTTCCGCGCGCGACATTCTCAAGGTGGGCGGGGAGTATCAGCGATATCGTCTGAATGACTGGTGGGACCCATCCGGTAACGGCGGAATGTCCCCGAATACATTCTGGAATATCAATGACGGCGAACGCGACCGTTTCGCCGCCTTCGCCGAATGGGAAGCACGCTGGAATCCCCAATGGCTGAGCCTGCTCGGCGTGCGCAGCGAAACAGTGAAGATGGATACGGGCACGGTGCAAGGCTATAACACCGGCCCCACGTATTTGGCCGATGCGACAGCGTTCAACTCCAGCAACCGCAGCCGCACCGACAACAACCTGGACTTGACCGCGCTGGCACGCTACACGCCCGATAACAGCAAGACCTATGAATTCGGCTATGCCAGAAAGACGCGTTCGCCCAACCTCTATGAGCGCTATACCTGGTCAACGGGCGGCATGGCCATGAACATGATCAACATGGTCGGCGATGGCAATGGCTACGTGGGCAACCTGGATCTGAAGCCCGAAGTCGCGAATACCCTCAGCGCAACCGCTGCCTGGCATGACGCAGCGCAGCAGAACTGGGGGCTGAAAATCACGCCTTTCTATACCCATGTTCAGGATTACATCAATGCACAGCGTTTGCCCAGCTCGGCCACGTCGACGGGCTTTGTGTTTCTCAAATACGTTAACCAGGATGCACGCCTTTACGGCCTGGATATTTCAGGGTATTTCCCCCTCGCCAAAAACACCGGCTATGGCAGCTTCAAGGCCACCGGCATGCTGAATTACGTCAGGGGGGAAACCACCAGCGGCACGGACGACAACCTGTACAACATGATGCCGCTGAACGCGAAACTGGCCGTAGTGCAAAGCCTGGGCAACTGGACCAACACGGTTGAGGCGCAATTCGTGGACGCCAAGGAGGATATATCGCAAGTGCGCAACGAGCTTAAAACCACCGGCTACGGCTTGCTGAATCTGCGCAGCAGCTATGCGTGGAAACAGGCGCGGTTTGATGTGGGCATCGATAACGTGTTTGATAGATTCTACAACTACCCCCTGGGTGGCGCCTATGTCGGGCAGGGGACGACCATGCCCCCAATGGGAGGCGCGCCTTACGGAATCGCGGTTCCCGGCATGGGCCGTTCGATCTATGCCGGCGTAAACGTGAAGTTCTGATTTAAAACGGAGCCGTGCTGAAATGGGCGCGTCTGCGCCCATTTCCTTGCCCGGAAAAAACGCCCCGGTAACACATTGTTACATTCCCGCTCCGGGACGAAATGTTTTGGTAACCCAACGGGTTCATTATGAGACCCATGCAGCAAGTTCAGGTCATTGCCGTTACCGGCATGTAGTTTCCTCCTCTCTACCATCCCCATGGTAGTTTCAACGGGCACCTCGGTGCCCGTTTTTTTTGCGCATAGCGGCCAAGCATGAGCGGAATGAACTTTCGGCGGGCTTTCGCAGTCCTTCAAGTAGGATGAAAACAGTCTGTTTTTTTCCTTACAATAGCGCCATCTCCCACCGAGAAACAACATGCTCATCAAACGCCCCAGCGACATTCTCCCTTCGGAAATCACCGACCGCGAAATCTACCGCAGCCGCCGCCAGTTCCTGCAAAGCGTACCTGCCGCGCTGGCAGTTGCCACGCTGCCGGGCTTGTTCTCCACCCCTGTCTTCGCTGCCGAAAAGCTGCCGGGCGCAAGAAAAAGCCCGTTCAGCACGGGCGAGCCGGCAACGCCTTACAAGGAAGTGACCACTTACAACAACTTCTACGAATTCGGCACCGACAAGGCCGACCCGGCACGGGCGGCCAAGACCCTGACCACCCGCCCCTGGACGGTGACGGTTGAAGGCGAGGTCAAAAATCCAAGGACCTACGCGATCGAAGACCTGCTGCGCCTGGCACCGCTGGAAGAACGCATCTATCGCCTGCGCTGTGTCGAGGGCTGGTCCATGGTCATCCCGTGGCAGGGGTTCTCCCTCAGCGAACTCATCCGCCGCGCGGAACCCACCGGCAATGCGAAATATGTCGAATTCGTCTCGCTGCACGACCCCAAACAGATGCCGGGGCAGCGCTCCGGGGTACTGGACTGGCCGTATGTCGAGGGCCTGCGCCTGGACGAGGCCATGCACCCGCTCACGCTGCTTGCATTCGGCCTCTATGGCGAGGTGCTGCCGCAGCAGAACGGCGCCCCGCTGCGCCTGGTGGTGCCGTGGAAATACGGCTTCAAGAGCGCCAAATCCATCGTCAAGATCCGCTTGGTCGAGAAACCGCCGGTCAGCGCCTGGATGCGCGCCGCGCCGAGCGAGTACGGCTTCTTTTCCAACGTCAACCCGGCCGTGGACCACCCGCGCTGGAGCCAGGCAAAGGAGCGCCGCATCGGCGAATTCCTCAAACGACCCACGCTGCCCTTCAACGGTTACGGCGACCAGGTGGCGCAGCTATATGCAGGCATGGACCTGAAGAAATTCTTCTGATGCGCTTCCTGTCCGGCTTGAAGATCAGCCTTTTCCTGGCCTGCCTCCTCCCGCTGGCGCGGCTCCTGTGGCTGGGATTCAACGACGGCCTGGGCGCCAACCCGATCGAATTCATCACCCGCTCCACCGGCACCTGGACCCTGAGCTTCCTGCTCATCACGCTGGCCATCACGCCGCTGCGCCGCCTCTCGGGCTGGCAATGGCCCATCCGCGTGCGCCGCATGCTCGGCCTGTTCGCCTTCTTTTACGCCTGCCTGCATTTCACCACCTATGTCTGGCTCGACCAGTTCTTCGATCCGACCAGCATCTACCAGGACATTTTCAAGCGCCCCTTCATCACCATCGGCTTCGCCAGCTTCCTCCTGCTGATCCCGCTGGCCGCAACCTCCACCCAGGCCATGATGCGCCGCCTCGGCGGCAGGAACTGGCAGCGCCTGCACCGGCTGGTGTATCTCGTTACTATCGGGGGCGTGGTGCATTACTGGTGGCTGGTGAAAAAGGATGTCACCCAGCCGGCAATCTACGCCGCCGTGCTGGCGGTGTTGCTGGGCTACCGGCTGTGGCGCAAACGATCCGGCCCGGCATTCCTCAACGGCGCTTCAACGCAAAGTACATCGAGGCCTGCACAGGAAAACCAGCGCTGATCATGTAGTAGCGTGGGGTTGGACAGTCAATGCCCACTTTGATGGTGATTTAGCGGTGGCTGCCATGTACCGAGAGCGGAAGTTAAATCCGAATAGTGGCGACGGTCACTTCTCGGCCACAGCGGTCGGTGACGCACGCTATCAATTAAGTCCGCTTCGCAATCCTAAGCTGCCCCAATAAATCGTAAAGCAAGCCTTCAAAACATCTGTTCAGCGGAGGGTGCCGATAACTATCGGTTGCCTTTGGCCCGATTGTGAGTGATGCAAAGCATTTGGCAGTTATTCGCCGAGCTTCCGCCCCCCTTGCTCCATGCGGCAACGTGATCCGCGTCCATCTCGGGAAAATTCCATATCTTGTTTTTATTGGCCCCATGGCCGACTGCACAGAGCGGGCAATTTGATTTGCCATTGGCTTTCGCATCTGCGGTCTGCTTGGTGTAGACGGACTTCTTGGTCGCGTCGTCGAATACTCGCACATCCAGAAGCTTCGAATCTTGGCTGCCGTCGAGAATATATTCGAAGACCCCGCGACGGTTCTTGATGTACGGGTCGCCATAAAGCCGCTTGACCTCGTCAGATACTTTGGCCGGATCAAATGACTTGGAGTGGTGTTGCTCGTAGAGTCGCCCCCACTCAAGCCCCTGCATCTCCTTTTCTACATCTATAAATACGCTCGACACCCAGTCGATGACGCTGTTGAAGTGGTTTTTCAGTTCGGTAATATTGTCTTTGGTGCGATGGCTGCTCATGTAGCCGCCGACATCCCCCTTGCTTACCCAGTCCAGTGCCTGTTCCAGAAAGTCCTGTCGGTTTGCGCTGCCCTTGATATATGCGCTCCATTTCTGGATGTTCGCGTTCTGGCTGTTGCTGAACTCGGACTTGGCCAGCGTTACGTATGGTCCGGAGTAGATGGCGTTCAACAGTTCTTGCTGATTGAGTGGCACACCCGCGATGTTGATGGTCTGAAACCATTGCTTGATCTCGGTCTCCGTGCCCTCACACTCGTAAATCAGTAATGTCGACTCGCGAATTCTGGCTTGCTGATCGGCGGGCAGGCTGTCGAAGTTCTTCGGATTACCATTATCCATGATCGCGAATTTATTGGTCACGAACCGCCCGATACTGGTGATGCGCTGCTGTCCATCGAGCACCTCGAACTTGTCCTGCGCGACTTTGTTGAAGTAGATCAGCCCGAGCGGATACCCCTTGAGCAGGGATTCGATGACCGCCTGCTCTTTCTTGCCGCCGCCGTCCGCATAGATGTAGTTGCGCTGGTACTCCGGTTGGATAGTGAGCTTGCCGGCCAACCCGAACAGCCCTTTGCCCTCCAGTTGGTTGTACACAAAACCGTTACAGATGTCGGCAACGGTGATGTCGGTTTTTAAGGTGGTTTTCAATTTATGGACCTTGATTGTGGCTAACTACTGCGGCGGTGACTGATGAGAATCCGTTTGTATGGCGCAATGAAAAACTCATCTTCAACGATGTAATAAGTCTGGTTATAAGGAGCTTCCGTTACTTTTATCGCACAGGCATCATTAAGCTTTGTCACCTTGCTCCGTTTTCCATTCGTATCAACCTGAACCTGTTGGGGGTAATCCCTTATGTGGAGATCATAGCTGTGCTCATAGCCATGAATCTCAAACTGATCTGGGTTGTACTTATCAAGGAAAGTAATCGGGACACCCATCATGCCTTCGTAATCGCTGGGAATTTCCTTGTACGTGCAAACTTCAATGGCGTCGAAGTTGTCGTAACGGTCATAGGCGGTCTTGCCCTTCAGGTTTTTGCTGAACTTCAGATTCTCGGCCATGGTCATTAGGGCTAGTTTTTGGTGTCGGCGGCCATGGTCCAAGTTTGTGAACCACATAATGCTTCCCATGCTGAAATATTTGACCCCATTCACAATCTTCTTTCGTGACTCAGTTTTGATGTCGTAGTCCTTTTGGACTTCAAACCACTTGGTTCCTCCGTTATCAACGCCAAGCCAAAGCTTGTTGTCCTTGATTAACGGGAATATCTCCTTATAGGTAATCGCGTTCTGGTTGCCGATGATAAGGAACTTCTTGTTGTACCCTGCAAGTTGGGCTACATATTCGCGGAAGAGAGAGAAAGGCGGGTTGGTGACAACGATATCTGCTTCATTCAGGAGGTCGATACACTCGGGGCTACGGAAATCTCCCCCTGGGTACTCCATGTTGCCCTTCAATGCCATCCGAGCTGCTTTATTGCGCTTTAGAAAAAGTTCGACGTCGGTTACGTCCACGGCACCGTCGCCATTTTCGTCTTTCACCTGATCGAGAACAACGGCTAGCGCCTTGGGCTTCTGGCGCTTGTCATTACCTTCATCATATTCAGGGAACAAGGTGTACTGGCCTGCAATGGGGGAGCCATCGTAGCTGGTGGTGATCAGTTTTTTGAGGCCGAGCTTGTTGAAATTGGCGGCAAAATATTTGAAAAAGTTGCTCTCGAAAGGGTCGTCGCAGTTGCAGTAAACGACCTTGCCACGGAAGGTGTCGGGGTCAAATTCGAGGTAGGCTTCAACCTCTTTCTGGATGTCAATGTACTGAGTGTAGAACTCGTCCTGCTTGGCCGCCTTTGCGGCATGCAGGCCTCGATTCATCGACGCGTTTTCCGTTTTCGGCGGCTCAACCATCTTCGATGCAATCTTCGCCATGGCCTTAGCGTGCTCCATTAGCGTTCGCCGATTTAGAAGTAGGGCACATTGATGAAGGGAAATCTTGCGTTATGAGAGAAAACATTGCGTCGTGCAGCCTAATATGTGAACTAAACGGGGCGAGTATGCCGCCGATGTTGGCTATTGGCAATGCCTCCTGCATTGCGAACGGCTGCTCAAGAGGAGAAGCATCAACGACAGGTTGCGGCAGCATATCGGCCATAGGGCAGCCAAGATGCCACCGTCTCCTTAGGCCGAGAAACAGCCGACCACAGCTACCTTCCTGAAGGCCTGCTTCGAGTCGTTGTGAGACATTCGAAGACTGTTCCGGAAATTAAGGCTTCCATCCCACGCCATTGCAGGCCTTTTCGGCAAACGGCTCTTGGCAAGCTCAGTTCAATGGAAACACCACGTTCACCCTGAGTCCGGCGCCGCTTTCGCCGGCGCCCAGATTCAATGTTGCCGCGTGAAAATCGGCAACACGCTTGACGATGGAGAGGCCCAGCCCACTGCCGGCGGCATCGCTGCCGAGGATGCGGTAAAAGCGATCAAGCACCCTTTGCCTCTCCTGTTCGGGGATGCCCGGCCCGCTATCCAGCACTTCCAGCCGTACCCGTTCCAGTTCTACCTGCAGCGACACGTTCACCCGCCCATGCTCGGGCGTATAGCGAATGGCGTTGTCCACCAGGTTACGCAGCAGGATGGCGAGCATGTCGGCATTGCCATTGATCATGGCCGCATCGGGGCTGGACAGGTCCAGCTCGATTTCCTTTTCCAGCGCAGCCGGGGCCAGGTCTGCCATCACCTGGCGGGCAATGGCTGCCAGGTCGCAACCCGGCTTGAGCTCAGCGCTGCCGCCCGATGGCTCAAGCCGCGCCAGGGTCAGCAATTGCTCAATCAGGCGGGTCGCGCGGTCGACACCCAGGATCAGGTTATCCAGGGCTGCGCGACGCTGTTCCGCGTTCTCGGCGCGTGAGGCGACCTGGGCCTGGATTTTGAGCGCAGCGAGCGGCGTGCGCAGTTCGTGCGCGGCATCGGCGGTGAATCGGCGTTCGCTTTCCAACGCCGTCTCCAGCCGGTCTAGCAGGGCATTGAGCGCATGCAGCAACGGGGTAATTTCGACCGGAGCGGTGCGCTCTTCGAGCGGAGCGAGATTGGCGGGATCGCGTTGTGCGACTTCGCTGCCGATGCGCCGCAAGGGGCTCAGGCCCTTGCCGACCGCGAACCAGATCAGCAAGGCCAGCACCGGCAGGGCGATGCCCAGCGGTAGCAGCAGGCGCATGGCTACTGAGGCAGCCAGTTCATTGCGCACGGCATGACGCTCGCCCACCTGCACCCGGATTTCGCCATCATCATCGTGCTGGGTATATACCCGCCACGGCTTGCCCTCGATCACGGCGTCGGCAAAACCGCTCTCCTGCGCCGCCAGCGGGTCGACGGGCACACTGGCGGAGCGCAATAGCAGGCGCCCGTGCTCATCCCGGATCTGGAAGGCGATCTTGCGTTCATACTTGTGGCCGGCGCCGGCAATTTCCGTTGCGATACCGTCATCGTCTTCGTCCTCGCGTGCATCCTTGAGATCATGCCCGGCCTGGGCCAGCAGCACCTGGGCCGACTGGGCAAGCTGGGCATCGAACAGTTCGTCGATCTCGTGGTGGGCGTCGAAATAGATGAATACGGCGGTCGTCAGCCAGGCAACCGAGATAATGGCAAGAAGCAAAAGCAGCAGTTTGGTGCGCAGGGAGTTCATGCCTTGTCCACCAGGTAACCCACCCCGCGCAGGGTGCGGATCAGCTCCGTGCCAAGCTTCTTGCGCAGATGATGGATGTGCACTTCAACCGCGTTGCTTTCCACTTCGTCGCCCCAGCCATACAGGCTCTGCTCCAGCTGCTCGCGCGACAGGGCGCGGCCGGCGCTTTCCAGCAGCACCAGCAGGATGGCGTATTCCCTGGGAGAAAGCTCCACCGGCTTGTCCGCCAGCGTCACCTGGCGGGTTGCCGGGTCGACTTCCAGCTGGCCGTGTACAATCACCGGCGCGGCACGTCCTCCGGCGCGCCGCAACAGGGCGCGGACGCGTGCCGACAGCTCGTCCAGGTCGAAGGGTTTGATCAGGTAGTCATCGGCGCCTGCATCGAGGCCGTTGACCCGGTCCGCCACGGTATCCCTGGCGGTCAGGACGAGCACCGGGGTGTCGTTGCCCGTGGTGCGCAGCCACTTCAGAACGTCCGTTCCGGACAGGCGCGGCAGGCCGAGATCCAGCACCACCAGCGCATAGGCCTCTGCTTCCAGCGCCAGTTTCGCGGCCAGCCCATCCTTCACCCAGTCCACAACGAAGCCGGACTGTTGCAGGCCGACACGGATGCCGTCGCCGAGCAGGCTGTCGTCTTCAACCAGTAGCAGGCGCATGATTTCGCTTTCCTGTTTGCATGGAAACCAGTCTCTCAAGAAACACCACCCAAGTAACTGATTTTCCATGACGTATTTAAGCGGGGTTTTCACTGGCGACGAGTTTCATGCCCATCTTTTCGGCACGCTGGGCCAGTTGCCGCAGAACCCGTTCGCGGTAGCGCTCCTCGTA
>JAURZN010000080.1 GCA_030653355.1 Gallionella sp.
GTCTTCAGGTTTTTTATACCCGGCAAGCAGGCTGTCGATCAGGTCTTTCGGTAGTGCTTTTGTTACGGTCATTGCGACTCCTTTCAAAGTGGCGGCAGTTTCCTGCCAAATGACCGTTTACACAAAATTTCTTACACCCTCTGAATCACTTGCAGCCTGCAACAAATCAGCCAAAGAAATATTAGTGTTATGTACTAGGCCATAGTACCATTCGTTTCGGTCACTTAACTCGAACGTTAAATCAGGGCGAGTGTCATTACCCAGTGTCCAGATTTATCGCTTATGGCGCACAGTTTATTGTCTACTGTGAAGGCCTTCTATGACCGCAATGTCTCAATTGCCCGCATTCGCGAATGACTGGTTCGGAGCAGGCCAAAATAATTTACTTGGAAAAACCACGAAGTGTGGATTTTAGGCAGTGTATCATCGAAATCGTCCAGCGGTTGATGACAATGGTTTGGGTGTGGAGTGGCCTTTTTACTTGCTTTTTTACCTTCTAATTCCCCTTATTAACTTTTCTCAATGTTACACTTTTTATGTGGGACGCTATATGGGACAAAAAAATCACTGGTGTGATATTCAACTGTATAAAACAGAGGCATGAGCAAAACTGAATTGTTGTTTTTATATTGCTTACTCATTGAAATTAAAGAATAATTTTAGTCATAGGGGTTTGTTCTGTCTACTGTATGTTTTTTTGGAAAAGGCTGTTTATTAAGCCTAACTTGGTCGACATCCAAGGGGTCAGCAGTTCGAGTCTGCTCGTTCCTACCAAACAATCAAAAGGTTAGATCAAACTGGTCTAGCCTTTTTTGTTGCCTGTAGTAAAAAACGTACCACTTTCTGGTGAGTTTCTCACTTAACCCGCTCGTTTTCGATCTACCCACTGTGCAAGATGCTCACTGGACAGGTGCGCATACTTTTACAATATCTCCGGTTTTGACTATAAGATCGAAGTTCCGGACGTCTCGGACCGGATAGTCAATCGGCATCAATGGCAGCTTCCGGTTTACGTGCGCATGATTAAATCAGCCATGCATAAAGCTAGTAACTGACAGTAGCCTATCCTTTTATAGTTCGAAAATGTTAGGCAAATCACGGCCACCGTAAACAATTCGTTCAATCCGGATGGACTCTCCCATGAGACGGAAGAGAATTGCATAGTTCCCAACGGTTGCCATACGTGCTTCCTCACCAATGTCGGGACGAAGCTGATAGATTAGTGGGTTACGCTGGATGTCGAAAAATTTCGCGCGAATGTCCTGAATGAATGTAACTGCTCGACGTGGATTATCCTGGGCAATATAGTCCGCGATGTTCTCCAGATCGCTTTCAATATAGCGTGAAAGTTCCAGCTTTATCATTTTTATAAGTTTGTACTGTCGGCGAGAGTTTGATACTTTCGTTCAAGACGATTTAGCACTTCGTCAGGAGAAATGCCGGGAGTTTTGTCGTTTACTGCTTCATGCCAGACTCGACGCAATTCAGTAACGCCTTGCTGGCGCAAGTTGCGTTTGTATGTCCAGTCGCGTAGCGCTTCACGAATGACTTCGCTGCTTGATGCATATTCGCCGGTAGCAACTGCGCCACGGACGATATGTACCATTTCAGGTGGCAAGGCAATACTGATTTTTTCGGCGGTGGCCATTGGAGTCCCTTTGAGCTAACGGTAGGAATAAGTCATACCATAATAGCAAGTCTGGAAGAAGTGACAATCGAAAGTGGCATAAATATCAATATCCAGACGAATAAAGGCCTTGGTTATGAATCGTTGTGCGCTGTAGTGCATGGTTGTAACGGAAGACTATTGCACATGTTAAATAAAATCAGTATGTTACAGCATCGAATGCTATTTCGACATCCAAGGGGTCAGCAGTTCGAATCTGCTCGTTCCTATCAAACAAAGGGCTAGAACAGAAATGGTCTAGCCCTTTTGTTGTCTGTAGTAAAAAACGTACCACTTTCTAGCGCTTTATGGTGTATCCCACACACAACTAGCACTTTATGGTGTGACCGTTAATTACCCGCACGCCCCTATCGCGCCGCAACTGGTGCAGAATTCGCAGCCGTCCTTTTTGATCAGCGTGGCATTGCCGCATTCCTTGCAGACTTTACCGGTCAGCGGTTTAATGCCGGTGGGCTTGATCTGGCCTTCGGGGATTTCCAGCACCCCCATTTGCTGTACCGGAAAGCCGTGCTCGTCGAGCACGCCGAGCATCGCGTAGCGGTGAATGATCAGTTTGGCAACGTAGGATACCGTGGAGGGGTAACTTTCCATCTTGGCGCTGCCTGGTGCGCGCGCCATGAAGTCGCCCAGCGGTTCGCCGAAATTGAGCAGCTTGCGCAGTTTCATGCCTATCCAGGCGGGGTCGATCACGCGCATGTCCAGGCTGAGCAGCTTGCACAGTCCATCGAGGGCGCGCGGATAGACGCCGGACAGCCACATCGAGTAGGGACGGCGTTGTCCGTCCGGCAGCACCAGTTCCTTCAGGCCGAGCACAAAGTCGTCGCCGGAGCCAGCGTTGCTGATGTCCACTGTCCAGCTCATTGTGCCGTCGGTGCCGGTCTTCGGTTCCTTCCTGGCGAACAGGGCGTCCATCATCGGCGTGGTCACGCCATCGCAGACTTCCAGTGCGCCGAGTGCTTCGATGCGGTATTTCAGCAAATGTGCGAAGGCGGCCACCAGACTGGGCATGCGTGTCATTTCGCCAGCGGGTGGCATAGGCATGTCGAAGGCATCGTCACCGGCGGTCTTCATCAGCATTTCCAGCTTCATCCGTACCCATACCGGATCGCGCGTGCGCATGTCCATGGACAGCGATTTGGCCAGTGCGCCCAATCCGCGCGGCTGCTCGGAGCCGTTTACCCAGACTTCGAACGGATGGTTGCAGCCATTGCGGGTGTGCGACACGAAGGCGACGAAGCTGCCGAGCGGATGCTTCACTACAGGGGATGTCCAGCCTTCGCTGCCGGCGGGTAAGTCCGGGCGGCCGGGCCAGCGCAACGAGGACAGAGCCGGTTTCGGGGTCGCTTCCAGTACGATGCGCCTGTCCTGATCGAATACGAAGTCCTGAGGCTGTTCGTCTTTCTTCGGTTCCGGCGTGACTGACAGCACTGAACCTAGCACGCTGTTCGGCCGGTAGGTCGCCAGTCCTTTCAGACCCGCTTTCCAGGCTTCCGTGTAGAGATGCCTGAAGTCCTCGAAGGGGTAATCTGCGGGTACGTTGACGGTCTTGCTGATTGAAGTGTCGATGTAGGGTGCGACGGCGGCGACCATTTTCATGTGATCCAGCGCCGAAATTTCCAGCGCAGTGACGAAGCCTTCGGGCAGATGATCCATGTCACCGCCCTGTTTTTTGTACAGGCGCCAGGCGTGATCTTCCACCGAATAGTCTTTGCTCGTGCCGTCCATCATGCGTTTCTTGCGCGTGTAAAACCACGAGAAGGCCGGTTCGATGCCGTTGGAGGCATTGTCCGCGAAAGCCAGCGAGATGGTGCCGGTGGGCGCGATAGACAGCAGATGGCTGTTGCGTATGCCGTACTGTCGTATGTTGTTCTTCATCTCGTCGGGCAGGCGCGAGGCGAAGCGCGGTTCGGCCAGATACTGCTCGGCATCAAGCAGCGGGAACGCGCCGCGCTCTTTGGCCAGTTCGATCGAGGCGGCGTAGGCTTCGTCGCGCATGATGCGTGTGATGTCTGCGGCGAAGGCGCGCGCCTTGTCGGTGTCGTAACGCAGACCCAGCATGACCAGCGCATCGCCCAGACCGGTATAACCCAGTCCGATGCGGCGCTTGTTTTGCGCTTCCAGTTGTTGCTCCGGCAGCGGCCAGGCGGTCACGTCCAGCACGTTGTCGAGCATGCGCACCGCAATTTTGATCAGTTGCTTGAACGGTTCGTAGTCGAAACCGGCATGCACAGAGAATGGATTTTTTACCATCCTTGTTAAATTTATTGAACCTAAACAACAACATCCGTAGGGAGGGAGGGGTTGTTCCGCGCAATTGTGGACATACAAGCCGTTGGCATCGAAGGCATGCACCTCGGACACCGTTACGTCATACACGTCCTCCACGCCATCTTCCTCCAACGACTGGATGGTTGCGACAAAACGCTCCGCATTCGGCTTGCGCTGATAATTAGCCAGCAGGTCATTTAGCCTGTCCATCTTGTTGCTGTCCGCAAAGCCGATCAGTTCGGCATAACGCCCGATGTTCTCGCCGCTGATGAGGAGTTCATGCAGCGCCTGACAGGTATACTCTTTGATACCCCCTTTGCCGTCCGGCAAGGTCTTCATGCCTTCGGGGCGGCGATTCTGGTAAAGGGTGGCGATAATGCCCAAACGTTGCAGCATGCGCTGCGCAGATTCCAGATTTCCCAGGTCAATCTGTGTCAGCCGAACGCTGATGCCTTTTTCCTGCGAGCCTTGCACCGAGCCATCGGCATCGAACATGCCGCGCAATACGCCTCGATAAAAGTCGGATGAACTGGTTTCCATTGCTGCAGTGAAACGTTTTTTGCCTGGAGTCAGTCCCAGTTCCAGCGCCAGTGTGCGTAACGCGCCAGTTGCCAGGCGATATTCGCCGCGACCTGCTATGGGTTTTTGCCAGCCTTTGAAGTCGTTGCGGTGCGGCAAGGTGCGCGCCGCCTGTTCTGCAGCAAACATGACGCTGGCAATTCCGGCAGATGGAAGCATGTCGCCGCCGTTGGCGATTTTTAGCGCGGCACTATCCCAAACGCTCAACACGGCTTTGTCGTTCTTGAGCGTGCCATCGCCGATCAGTAAACCAATTAGATAACCCTCCTCTTCGGTGTGCGCGCCACCCCATGCCTGATGGTCGCGATGGTTGTGCAGCACGATTTGATCGCCAGATTGCAGCTCACCTGCTTTGACCCACTCTGTTTCTCGGATGTGGCGCGTCATACGGGAGATTCGCAGCACCTGATGGTCGGAGGTCAGGCGTAATGCGTGGCCTTCCAGCGTTTTCAGGTGTAACACCGGTTTTGTGCCTGTAAAGAAAAATCCTTGTGATTCAGTTGGATAGGACTTTCCATCGATCAGGGCCGCAAAGGGTTTGCCTATCAGTTCCTGTACCTGACGTGCGCCGTGTTCGGTCATCACCCAGGTGTCGGCGGTGACACAAGGATTGGTGGCCTCGATCACTTCGCAATAGGACAGGTTGTTGTCGCGGTTCATCAGGTCGATGAACAGCACGCCGGGTTCGGCATGGTCGTAGGTGCTCTCGATAATCTGGCGCCACAAATCGGTGGCGCGCACACGGCGATACACCCACTTGCCATCGGCGCGCTGTGTCGCTCCTGCGTCCATCAGCGCTTCGGCCGGTTTGGCGGCATGCGCCAGCTCGAATTCCTGATCGTTTTCCACGGCCTGCATCAGCGCATCGGTGACGCCGACAGAAATATTGAAGTTGCGCAGATCGCCCTTGTCCTTGGCCGAAATGAATTTCTCGATGTCGGGGTGGTCGCAGCGCAGCACGCCCATCTGTGCGCCGCGCCGTGCGCCCGCAGATTCCACGGTCTCGCAGGAGCGGTCGAACACGCGCATGTAGGAGATCGGGCCGCTGGCGCGTGAGTTAGTGCCTTTGACGTGCGCGCCTTCCGGGCGAATGCTGGAAAAATCGTAACCGACGCCGCCGCCGCGCCGCATGGTTTCGGCTGCCTGCTGCAAGGCATCGTAGATGCCCGGTTTACCATCGGTGACGCCGGAGATCGCGTCGCCCACCGGTTGCACGAAGCAGTTGATTAGCGTTGCCTGTATGGACAAACCCGCTGCCGAATTGATGCGCCCGGCCGGTACGAAACCATTTTCCTGTGCGAGGGAAAAGGCTTCTTCCCAGTGCGCGCGCTGCTCGGGTTTTTCGGCCAGTGCCAGACCGCGTGCGACGCGATGGCGCACATCCTGAACGGAAGTTTCCCCCGCTTCGGCATATTTTTCCAGCAGGACTTCGGTGCTGATCTCTTGCGTCATGGCAATGCTCCCCGGTTTGATTCGTCCAGCAGATAGTGTGGGTATCTGATAAAAAACCACTGCATGTAGTGGTTGTGTATCTCGCGCCGACTAATTCTAGGGATTTTTGAGGGAGGCTGCAAGTGAAATAAAAGTATATTTGTTTGAATTTCGGGCTGCAACGGGCGGAGTGAATTTACTTACTTCTCAAACAACCTCACCAGTCCGTCCAGCCCCACGAAATTGAACGCGTAGCTGGCCTGCGCCCTGACCACTGGTTTGGCGTGATAGGCGATGCTGACGCCGGCTTGCGCCATCATCTTCAGATCGTTCGCACCGTCGCCCATCGCGATCACCTGTTCAGGTTGCAATCCCAGTTCATCTCGCATTTTCACCAGCCATTGTGCCTTGCCCTGCGCATCGAGGATTTCTCCCAGCACGCGCCCGGTGAGTTTTCCGTTCTCGATCTCCAGCGTGTTGGCGTGGGTGTAGTCCAGACCGAGACGCGGCTTGAGTCGTTCGGTGAAGAACAAAAATCCGCCTGATACCAGCAGTGTCTTGATGTTGTGTTTTTTCAGTGCTGCCAGCATGATTTTGGCACCGGGGTTTAGCTTCAGCCGCTCGTCATATACACGTTGCAATGCGCCTTCATCCAATCCTTCGAGCAGCGCCACGCGACGACGCAGGCTCTCGGCAAAATCGATTTCACCGCGCATCGCCGATTCGGTAATCGCCGCCACTTCCGGCTTCAGACCCTGCATGTCGGCGATTTCGTCTATGCATTCGATGGAAATGAGCGTCGAATCCATGTCCATTACCACCAGGCCGAAGTCGGCCAGCGTCTTGTTCGCAGGCACGAAGCCGTAGTCGATTCGGTGCTCGAAACAGTATGCATCGATCTCGTCATGCGGCGCGGCATCATGCAAACGCCAGCTGTGCGCGTCGTTCTGCTCGCTGTGTGATGCGCCGGACAGCTTGGCGAGATGCTCAACGTGGGCGGAGGGGATGTCGTGTAAGGCCTGGAGGATGAGGTTCATGTTTGAATGGCGAGGGTAAAACGGTGCGGTATTTTAGCGGAATATCGCGGACGGTGTTTGTTCTGGAAAAGCGCAGAGTGAAGGAGGGGAGCTACTTTCCGTTATTTTCCGCGTGCATCAATTCAACCATGACCTCGATGATGTGTATGTCGCGGGGCGAGAGACGAGCCAGCTTGTCCAGCAACGGAACAATGCCAGCGTATTGCGCCAACCCCGCGTATTCTTTCCCCAATACCACTAACCCTGTCTGCTGCACGGCTAACGGCAGTTCCGTATCCAGCTTTTCACCCGAACCGTAGCGTAACCACTGTGCCGACACCCCCAGCCAAGCCGCGGTAATCCCCCCTGAAATTAGTTGCGATTAGAAGTAGAATTTTCTCACTTGGGAATAGAGGAATTTTTACATGAAGTTATCACGCTTTTCAGATAGCCAGATCATCGCAATTCTTAAGCAGGCCGAGGGCGGCAGCCCCG
>JAURZN010000081.1 GCA_030653355.1 Gallionella sp.
ATTAAAGCGGACTTAATTTTTTCACGTTGGAGAAGTGCAATGTCGGTAGTATCAAACAAACCCATCGCGCCCTATCAAGCAAAGGACGGCGAGGAGTACATGAACCCGCAGCAACGCGACCATTTTCGCCGCATCCTGAACAACATCAAGTCAGGCCTGGGCGAAGACATCGATCGCACCGTACACACCATGCAGGAAGAAGCCACGGTATTTGCCGACCCAAACGACAGAGCGACACAGGAATCCGACATCAGCCTGGAACTGCGCAACCGCGACCGCGAACGCAAGCTGATCAAGAAAATTGACGAGATGATAAGCAGAATTAATGCGGACGATTACGGCTACTGCGACAATTGCGGCATTGAAATCGGCCTGGGTCGCCTTGAAGCACGCCCCACCGCCACGAAATGCATAGACTGCAAATCACTGGATGAAATCCGTGAAAAGCAAATGGCTAAGTGATTAGCCATCTCTTTCTGCGAAGCTAAAAGCAAATGGCAAAATGATTTTTTGCCATTTCTTTCGACGCAGTCAAAAGCAGATGGCTAAGTGATTAGCCAGCTCTTTCGGCGCAGTCAAAAGCAAATGGCTAAGTGATTAGCCAGCTCTTTCGGCGTAGTCAAAAGCAGATGACTAAGTGATTAGCCATCTCTTTCGGCGAAGCTAAAAGCAAATGAATAAATAGTCTTGTGCGGCGTTGATGTCCGGTGAAGCTCCACTCGCAAGCAGCTTAATACGCCAACAAAAAACCCGCTAATAAAAGCGGGTTTTTGTTGGCTGCTTATTCGTAAAAATACAAAACTCAAGCCAGCCCTGAGTCAGCGTTTTAATCGATATTTCGGGCCGAGTGAAGACTCTGCCTGCCCTCGGAAGCTGCCAAAGGTGCGGGCGCGACCTTTACCACACGGCTACAGCAATATGATCGTATCCCGTAACAGCCCCCGACTCGGATAAAAACCACGCCCACCCACGCCAGGCAGATACACTTCAGCCCATGCGTGGATATATATATGACTGTCCGCAGCTACATCACCTATACAGTCGCCGATGACAAAACGCGCAGCGATACCTACACTACGGCAAAGATCAATAAAAAGCATGACAAAGTCGCGGCACGAACCCCGTCCATAGCTCAAGGTTTCTTCCGTCAGTCAGGCATCACCTTGTTCTCTGCGCACATATTCCGAGTGCGTGGTTATCTGCTCAACGAGCAACGCACAAAGGCAAAGAGACGCTAAATCGCGCTCCGCAACCACTGACTGCGTATTCCGATGAAATCCACCACTCATTTTCATATCAGGTAGAGCACAAAGAACAGACAGAATACCTTCGTATTTGAATAGCTGGTGTTGTCACGTAAGCAGTCATAGAATGACACGCGAATTTGCTATACTCCACAGGCAGCCTGGTGCCATAGCTGACATTCGGGTAATGTGCTGAGTATGCTGGATGGTTTGACGTATAAAACCAGCATGGCCATTTAAAATCAAATAGTTGCTCTAGTGCAGGACTGCTTATACAGAACGCTCTCCTGCATACATTTGAAAAGTTCTGCCGACTTAACGTTAGGCCATTATGAAACACGACATGAAGATTGTATCTCTATTCGGAATTGGCGTTATAGCCCTCTGGGCTGGGGCTGGAGTTCTGCTCTATAGCCTTCCTGAGCGCGGCACTTTCGGTGATATGTTTGGAGCTGTAAATGCTCTATTTTCTGGGCTTGCTTTTGTTGGCGTTGTTTATGCAATTTTGCTACAGCGCGGCGAACTTCAATTACAACGTGAAGAATTAATCGACACACAAATAATGCTGAAAAAGACATCAGAATCACAAGAGATAAGCGCAAAGTGGTAATCCCCCCATTTTTAGGAGGGTGTAAGAAATTTTGTGTAAACGGTCATTTGGCAGGAAACTGCCGCCACTTTGAAAGGAGTCGCAATGACCGTAACAAAAGCACTACCGAAAGACCTGATCGACAGCCTGCTTGCCGGGTATAAAAAACCTGAAGAC
>JAURZN010000213.1 GCA_030653355.1 Gallionella sp.
CATTGTTCAACGCAGCGGATCATCATGGTCGGCTGCGTTTCTGTCAGACCTGAATTTCTCCGAAATCATTAAAATGAGTGCAGGTGATTCGAGATGCAGCGACGCTATCCTCTGGATGTGCGGGTTCCTGCTGTCGCACAATTACGCCTGTATCAGGAGTTTTTCCTTGCCAAGGATTACTTGAGTGGATGTCACATTAGCTATAGATGCGATGGGAGGCGACCACGGTACCGCGGTCACCATTCCGGCCGCAGTTGAGTATCTGAAGCAATTCCCCGGCGATTCCATCATTCTGGTGGGTCAAACTGACGTTATTGAAGCCGAATTGCGCACGCTGCATATCGATGCTGCGGGCGGTCAGTTCGGTGCGCGTCTGCGCGTGCATGCGGCCTCTGAAGTGGTCGGCATGGATGAACAGCCGCAGTCTGCCTTGCGCGGGAAAAAGGATTCTTCGATGCGCGTGGCCATTAATTTGGTCAAGAGCGGCGAGGCATCGGCCTGCGTCAGCGCGGGCAATACCGGTGCGCTGATGGCGACGGCACGCTATGTGCTGAAAACCATTCCTGGCATAGATCGGCCCGCCATTGCATCGTATCTGCCGACCAAGAACGGGCAGGTATGTATGCTCGATCTGGGGGCTAATACTGATTGCACAGCTGAACATTTGCTGCAGTTTGCGATGATGGGTGCCACGCTGGTAACGGCGCTGGAGCATAAGCCCAATCCGACGGTCGGGTTGCTCAATATCGGCAGTGAGGACATCAAGGGTAACGAGGTGGTCAAACAGGCGGCTACGTTGCTGCGCGCAAGCGATCTGAATTTCTACGGCAATATCGAAGGCAATGACATCTTCAAGGGTGTCACCGATCTGGTGGTGTGTGATGGCTTTGTTGGTAATGTCGCGCTTAAAACGGCTGAAGGCGTGGCCAAAATGATGGGCGACTTCCTGAAGGAAGGCTTTACGCAGAATCTGTATACCAAACTTGCCGCGCTGGTATCGTTGCCGGTGCTTAAGGCATTCAAGCACAGACTGGATCACCGTCGCTACAATGGTGCGAGCTTTCTCGGCTTACGTGGCATTGTCGTGAAGAGCCACGGTTCGGCTGACGTGTTTGCATTCCGTTGCGCCATCGAAAAGGCAGCAGAAGAAGCGCGTGAGAACATGTGGCAGCACATCAGCGAACATATCGAGAAGTGGTATAGCGAACGACAAAATACAGAGCAAGGAGTCGCCTGATGTACTCAAAGATAATCGGCACGGGCAGCTATTTGCCAGCCAAAGTGTTGAACAATTTCGATCTGGAAAAGATCGTTGACACGACCGACGAATGGATCGTGTCGCGTAGCGGCATTCATGAGCGGCATATCGCGGCAGACGACGAAGTCACCAGTGATCTGGCGCTACAGGCGAGCCTGCGTGCCATAGCGATGGCGGGCATTAGCGCGGACGAGATTGATTTGATCATCGTTGCCACTACGACACCGGATAAAACCTTTCCCAGCACCGCCTGTATTTTGCAGGACAAGCTGGGCATCACCAGCGGTGGTGCGGCGTTTGATATGCAGGCAGTGTGCGGCGGATTTGTCTATGCGTTGAATACGGCTGACTTATACATACGCGGCGGACAGGCGAAGACCGTGTTGGTAGTCGGTGCCGAAGTGCTGTCCCGTATCCTGGACTGGACTGATCGCACGACCTGTGTGTTGTTTGGCGACGGTGCGGGTGCGGTGGTGTTGCAGGCCAGCGAAGAACCGGGAATCATTGCCGCCAAATTGCATTCAGACGGACGTCATCATGCCTTGCTCAGAGCGGATGGCAGTATCTGTAACGGTGAAGTGCAGGGCGATCCCTTCATCAAGATGGAAGGTCAGTCGGTATTCAAGTTCGCCGTCACCGTGCTGAGTAAAGTGGTCGATGAAGTGCTGGCTGATACAGGGTTGCAAGGCTCGGATATTGACTGGCTGGTGCCACATCAGGCCAATATCCGCATCATCGAAGCCACTGCTAAGAAGCTCGGCCTGAGCATGGACAATGTGGTGGTGACCGTCGCGCAGCATGGCAACACTTCATCTGCGTCGATACCGCTGGCGTTGGACGCCGCCGTACGCGATGGCAGCATCAAAGCCGGACAGCACCTGTTGCTGGAAGCAATCGGCGGCGGGTTTACCTGGGGCGCAGTGCTGCTGCGCTGGTGATAAGGCGGTTGGTAGTCGCCAGACGTAAGTCTTGAGTTAAAAACGCCTACCAATTTACAACTAACGACTAATAACTAACGACTGTTTTTCTATGACTAAATTCGCTTTCGTATTTCCCGGCCAGGGTTCGCAATCTCGCGGCATGATGAACGGTTACGCCGACTTTGTAGTGGTGCGCGACACGTTTGTCGAGGCCTCCGATGTTCTGAAGCAGGATATCTGGCAAATGGTCGTTGACGGTTCTGATGCGGAACTGAACGCGACTGTAAACACGCAGCCTGTCATGCTGACGGCTGGTATCGCGGTATATCGCGCCTGGCAGTCTCAGAACGGTGCGATGCCTGCGATGATGGCGGGGCATAGTCTGGGTGAATATACCGCGCTGGTCGCGGCGGGCGCGCTGAGCTTCGCCGATGCGTTGCCGCTGGTGCGCTACCGTGCCGAATGCATGCAGCAGGCCGTGCCGCAAGGGGTAGGCGGCATTGCGGCGATTCTAGGGCTGGATGATGAGGCGGTTCGTGCGGTGTGCATTGAAGGTGCGCAGGGCGAGGTGCTGGAAGCGGTGAATTACAATTCGCCTGGGCAAGTGGTGATCGCGGGTAATCGCGCGGCTGTCGAGCGCGGCATGGAGCTGGCCTAGGGCAAAGGTGCCTAGCGCGCCATCATGCTGCCGATGAGCGTCCCGTCTCATTGCAGTCTGCTTACGGGTGCTGCCGGACAATTGCGCGACTATCTGGCCGGCGTTGCCGTGCAGTCGCCTGTCGTTCCTGTGCTGCATAACGCCGATGTCGCGGCATACAGCGATGGCGACAAGATCAAGGATGCGCTGGTGCGCCAGCTCTATTCGCCGGTGCGCTGGGTCGAGACCGTGCTGAAATTCGGTAAACAGGGCATCACCCACAACGTCGAATGCGCGCCGGGCAAGGTACTGGCGGGGCTGAACAAACGCATCGACGTGAACCAGCAGGCATCTGCGATCAACGACGGCGCAGCGCTGACGCTGGCTTTAACTACATTCGCATAATATTGTGCGTTCGTCCTGAGATTATCTGAGGACGCCGTACTACTGATTGAAGGAGATCGTAATGACACTACAAGGACAAATCGCACTGGTGACGGGCGCATCTCGCGGCATAGGACAGGCCATCGCACTGGAGCTGGGCCGGCTGGGCGCGACCGTGATCGGCACGGCTACCAGCGACAAGGGCGCACAGGCCATCAGCGAGTATCTGGCGGCAGCTGGTATTACGGGGCAGGGTTATGCGCTGAACGTCAACGATATTACGCAGACCGAAGAAGTATTGGCTGAGTTGCGCAAGCAGTTTGGCGAAATCTCCATCCTGGTGAACAACGCCGGCATCACCCGCGACAATCTGCTGGCACGCATGACCGACGAAGAGTGGGATGACGTTCTGGCGACCAATCTGAAGTCGGTGTTCCGCCTTTCACGCGCCGTGTTGCGCGCCATGATGAAGGCGCGTGGCGGGCGCATCATCAGCATTTCTTCTGTGGTCGGCAGCATGGGTAACGCCGGGCAGTCCAATTACGCGGCATCCAAGGCGGGCATGATAGGCTTTACCAAATCACTTGCGCAGGAAATCGGCAGCCGCAACATCACCGTCAACTGCGTCGCACCCGGTTTTATCGATACCGATATGACGCATGCGCTGGGCGAAGAACAACGCGCTAAATTGATCGCACATGTGCCGCTGAAACGCCTCGGCTCGCCCGCAGATATCGCCAACGCCGTGGGTTTTCTGGCAAGTCCCGCTGCGGCTTACATTACCGGTATCACGCTGCATGTGAACGGCGGGATGTACATGGAGTAAATGCTGCTGGCGGATAGGCATTTTCCTGTCCGGGAAAAGTAAGCAATAGCACTTCGTGTTTGTCACGTCGAGATGGCTTCTCAGCAGCGGGCATTCGGCGGTGCGGTCTTGCAATACCGGCAATTTCAAATAGATTGATCCGCTTGGCGATACTCATGACGCCATGAGGGTTTGCCCTGCATAAAGCGCAAGCACTGATTCATAGCCACCCTTCAAAATTGCTCAATTTGGTTGAGATCAGTAGTCAATTGGTGCTAGAATGCGCGTTGCGTCGGAATAGGCCGATGCAAATTTCCCGTTCGCACAAGTTGGGGTGCTCGTAAGAGTCAGGCTGGCGAACGGTAGTTTTAACCCTTACGATAGGAATAGTCATGGCTGTAACAATGCGTCAAATGCTGGATGCTGGTGTTCATTTTGGTCACCAAACACGTTTCTGGAATCCAAAGATGGCTCCGTACATCTTCGGTCATCGCAACAGAATTCATATTATCAATCTGGAAAAGTCCGTAGCGCTTTTTGCTGATGCAGAAAACTATGTGCGCAAGCTGTCCGCGAAAAAAGGCACCGTCCTGTTCGTGGCGACCAAGCGTCAGGCACGCGAAATCATTCAGGAAGAAGCGGTTCGCGCCAATTCCCCGTTTGTAAATCATCGCTGGTTGGGCGGTATGCTGACCAACTACAAGACAGTGCAACAATCCATCAAGCGTCTGCGCGATCTGGAAGCAATGACTGCTGACGGCGCGGCTGAAACTCTTTCCAAAAAAGAAGCCCTGATGATGAGCCGTGAGCTGGAGAAGTTGAATCGCAGTCTGGGCGGCATTAAGGATATGCCTGCTTTGCCGGACGCCTTGTTCGTTATCGACGTGGGTTACCAGAAGGGTGCCATCGTTGAAGCAATCAAACTGGGTATCCCGGTAATCGGTATTGTTGATACCAACAATTCGCCACTGGGCGTGAACTTCGTGATCCCTGGTAATGATGACTCTACTCAGGCGATTCGTTTGTATGCTCGCGGTATCGCTGACGCTGTGCTGGAAGGCCGCGCGCAGGCATTGAATGAATTGGTTCAGCAAGTTGCGGAGCAAGAGCCAGAGCAAGCAGCCTAAGTCACATAATGGCGCGAAAAGGGGCGCAAGCCCCTTTTTTTGTAAGTTTTTTATCAGAATTATAGGAGTTGAACATGGCAGAAATTACCGCAAGTATGGTCAAGGAATTGCGCGAGGCAACCGGTCTTGGCATGATGGAATGCAAGAAGGCATTGGTTGAAGCCAATGGCGATTTCAAGGTGGCTGAAGAGCAAATGCGCATCAAGAGTGGTGCGAAGGCGAGCAAGGCTTCCTCGCGGGTGACGGCTGAAGGTGTGGTCAGCGCGTTTATCGCGGCTGATGGCAAAAGCGGTGCAGTTGCAGAAATTAACTGCGAAACTGACTTCGTAGCCAAGAATGATGATTTCGTTGCATTCGCCAGAAATGTTGCGGAAACCGTAGCGGCAAACAATCCAGCTGACATTGAGGCTTTATCCGCTATGACCATTGCCAATGGCGCAGCTAGCGTTGAAGAAACTCGCAAGGCGCTGGTGATGAAGCTGGGTGAGAACCTGACTGTTCGCCGTTTCGAGCGCTACGAAACCACGACCGGTACTTTGTCCAGCTATCTGCACGGCAGCAAAATCGGCGTGTTGCTGAATTTCACCGGCGGCGACGAAACACTCGGTCGCGATATTTGTATGCATATCGCAGCCAGCAAGCCCAAGTCGGTCGATATTTCCGGTGTTAATCCGGTGGATATCGAAACAGAACGCCGTATTGCCATCGAAAAAGCGCGCGAAGCCGGAAAGCCGGAAGCGATGCTGGAAAAAATTGCTGAAGGTACCGTGCAAAAATTCCTCAAGGAAGTGACTTTGCTGGGTCAGGTATTCGTCAAGGCTGAAGACGGCAAGCAGACTATCGAGCAATTGCTTAAAGGCAGGAATGCATCGGTGTCCGCGTTCCAGATGTTTGTAGTGGGCGAGGGTATCGAGAAGAAAGTCGAAGATTACGCGGCTGAAGTGGCTGCAACCATCGCTGCTGCTCAGGGCTAATCATCATGAGCACACCTGTCTATAAGCGCATACTGCTCAAGCTCTCCGGCGAAGCCCTGATGGGCGACGACAGCTATGGCATCAACCGTACAGTCATCGAGCGTATCGTGGCTGAGATTGCGGAAGTGGTCGGGATGGGTGTGCAAGTGGCGATGGTAATCGGTGGCGGCAATATCTTTCGTGGCGTTGCTCCGGCTGCGGCGGGGATGGACAGGGCAACGGCCGATTACATGGGTATGTTAGCCACGGTGATGAATTCGATGGCGTTGCAGGATGCAATGACGCGTGCCGGGTTGGATTGCCGCGTGCAGTCAGCCTTGAATCTGGAGCAGGTTGCCGAGCCGTTTATTCGCGGCAAGGCCCTGCGTTATCTGGAAGAAGGCAAGGTGGTGATTTTTGCGGCAGGCATAGGCAGTCCGTTTTTCACGACGGATACTGCTGCGGCGTTGCGCGGCGTGGAAATGAGCGCCGAGGTGGTGATCAAGGCTACCAAAGTCGATGGTATTTATACGGCTGATCCCAAGAAGGATCCGCATGCGGTTCGTTATCAAAGCCTGAGTTTTGATGAGGCGATCAGCAAAAATTTGCAGGTAATGGATGCGACAGCGCTGACCTTGTGTCGCGACCAGAAGTTACCGATTATCGTATTTAGCATCTTCAAGCCGGGCGCGCTCAAGCGCGTGGTGTTCGGTGAGGGTGAAGGTACGCTGGTGCGTGTTGAGTAGAATGAGAGATTCGGGTTTTTCTGGTGCTAACCGTTCATTCCCGACCTCTGTAAAACAGGAGAAAAAGCATGATTTCTGAAATCAGGAAAGATACTGAACAACGCATGCGCAAGTCGCTGGATGCATTGAGAGCAGACTTGGGTAAAGTGCGTACCGGTCGTGCGCATACCGGCTTGTTGGATCATGTGACGGTCGATTATTACGGGAGTCCGACGCTGGTGACGCAAGTCGCAAACGTTACCCTGATTGATGCGCGCACCATCGGCGTGCAGCCGTGGGAAAAGAGCATGGTCGGCAAGGTGGAACGTGCGATCCGCGATGCGGATCTGGGTTTGAATCCCTCCACCAATGGTGAACAGATACGTGTTCCCATGCCTATGTTGACTGAAGAACGCCGCCGTGATTTGATCAAGGTGGTTAAGGCTGAAGGCGAAGATGCCAAAATCGCGGTGCGCAACATACGCCGTGACGCGAACAATTCCCTGAAGAGCCTGCTCAAGGAAAAGGAGATTTCTGAAGACGACGAACGTCGTGTTCAGGATGAGATACAGAAACTTACGGATCGTTTTGTTTCTGAAATTGACCAGGCACTGGCTGCAAAAGAAGTCGATTTGATGGCCGTATAACAGCGATGCTGCCAAGCTCCACGCGTTCCATTCCTGATATTGCACGCATCCCGCGCCATATTGCCATCATCATGGATGGCAACGGGCGTTGGGCAAAACAGCGTTTTATGCCGCGTATCATGGGGCATCAGCGCGGGGTTGAATCGCTGCGTGGAACGGTGCGTGCGTGCCGCGATCTGGGGGTGGAATACCTGACGGTATTTGCATTCAGTAGCGAAAACTGGCGGCGCCCGGTCGATGAGGTTTCCTTTTTGATGTCCTTGTTCCTGAAAATGCTGGAACGCGAAGTCGCTAATCTGCACAAAAACAATATTCGTTTGAAAATCATCGGCGACCGCAGCCGGTTTGATGAAAAACTCCAGCATACAATGCGCGATGCCGAACAATTGACCGCCAACAATACCGGCTTGACGCTGACTATTGCTGCCAATTACGGCGGTCGCTGGGATGTGATGCATGCGGTGCAGGCGCTGTTGCACGACCATCCTGAACTGGCTACCTCGTTTTCTGAGGAAGATTTGCAACCCTATCTGTCCATGAGCGATGCGCCTGAGCCGGATCTGTTCATACGCACAGGTGGGGAGAAGCGCATCAGCAATTTCATGTTGTGGCAGCTGGCCTATACCGAATTGTATTTTACCGATACCTTATGGCCAGCCTTTGATCGAAAGAAGCTGGAACACGCCATTGCTTCGTACCAGAATCGCGAGCGGCGCTTTGGGCGGACCAGTGAACAGTTGCTGAGCGGAACAGTGCAAGCTGAATCGGGAGAACCGCATGCTTAAATCCAGAATAATTACCGCTGTCGTCTTGTTGTCGCTGTTGCTGCTGGTATTGCTTGCACTGCCGGATGGCTGGTGGACGGGTCTGGTGGTATTGATGGTGATGCAGGGTGCGCTGGAATGGTCGAAGTTATCCAAGATTGTCGGCAGGAACGCGTATATCTACGGTGCATTGACACTGATCATCATGCTGGCCCTGGTCTGGTTCGACGCAGGCCACAGCGATGCCGAACAAACCTTACCTCATTTGCTGATTTATGCGGTTGCTGCCTTGTTCTGGCTGGTTATCGTGCCCACCTGGCTGATAGTCGGCTGGAAAGTTGAGAATCCCCTGTTGATGTGTCTGGCCGGCTGGTCGGTGTTGATTCCGACGGGTTTGGCCATGCTGGATTTGTACGCATTAAGCCCGCTGATATTGTTATTCGTGATGTGTCTGGTCTGGGTCGCCGATATTGGTGCCTATTTTGCAGGGCGCCGCTTCGGTAAAAGCAAGCTCGCTCCCAGTATCAGCCCTGGTAAAACCTGGGAAGGAGTGGCCGGCGCATTGCTGGGTGTAACGATATATGTGGTCTTGATCTGGAATATCAGTGCCTATGCGGATCATCGCGGCGTGCTGCCTGTTTTGTTACTGGCGTCCTGGTGGTGGGTGGGGCTGGCGGTCATCGGCGATTTGTTTGAGTCTGCCATCAAGCGTCAGGCGGGCGTCAAGGACAGTGGTGCATTGTTGCCCGGCCACGGGGGCCTGCTGGACCGTATCGATGCCTTGACTTCTACATTGCCGCTTGCTGCTCTGGTGATTTTGCTGCAGCAAATAGGCCAATAAGTGCGGTTGCCGATAAGACTGCTCAATTTTGGCTAAGGGATTAAAGACCAGACCATCTTGACGGCTATTCGATCAGGCTGGAATACAACACCAGACAAGTGCTGGTTGTCATGAATTGCCGCCGCGCTTTCCTTATTAAATTTATTGTTGACTGATTTCTAATGCAAAATTTAACCGTATTGGGTTCCACCGGCAGCATCGGCGGCAGTACGCTGGATGTGGTGGCACGTCACCCCGACAAATTCCGCATCGTGGCTTTGACGGCTCATCGTCAGCTTGACTTGCTGTTTCGGCAATGTATCCAATTTAATCCGCGCTATGCTGTTCTGCTGGATGAAGTGGCCGCCGTGCAGCTGAGTAAAATGTTGCGTGACGCAGCTTCGAGCACGGAAGTATTGTGCGGCGTCGATGCGCTGGAACAGGTATGTGTATTGCCGGAGGTAGATACGGTAATGGCCGCTATCGTCGGCGCAGCCGGTTTGCGTCCTACTCTGGCTGCGGCTAAGGCAGGTAAAAAAATCCTGCTGGCGAATAAGGAAACGCTGGTGATGGCGGGCAATGTGTTCATGGATGCAGTGCGTGCCAGCGGCTCGGCATTGCTGCCTATCGATAGTGAACACAACGCGATTTTTCAGGCTATGCCGCGTGGATATGATGGCGATATGGCAGCTAATGGCATAAAGCGCATTTTGCTTACGGCATCGGGTGGCCCGTTTCGCAATACACCGCTTGCCGAATTGCAGGCAGTCACGCCGGATCAGGCCTGTGCGCACCCGAACTGGGTGATGGGACGCAAGATCTCGGTGGATTCCGCCAGCATGATGAACAAGGGGCTGGAAGTGATCGAAGCGCATTGGTTGTTTAATGCTAGTGCCGATGATATTCAGGTGGTGATACATCCGCAGAGCGTGATTCATTCGCTGGTTGAATATGTGGACGGTTCGGTGATCGCGCAACTCGGCAATCCGGACATGCGCACGCCGATAGCATATGGTCTGGCTTACCCTGAACGCATCGATTCCGGTGTGGGCGCACTCGATTTGTTCAAGGTGGCTACGCTGGATTTTGTGGCGCCGGATTATGAGCGCTTTCCCTGCCTGTCGCTGGCCTATCAGGCTTTGCGCGCGGCGGGTACGGCTCCGGCGGTGCTGAATGCGGCAAATGAGATTGCCGTGGCGGCCTTTCTTGACAAACGCATCCCGTTCTTATCGATTCCGCGTGTGATCGCAGCGGTGCTGGATGCGCTGCCTGTCAGCACCGTGTGCTGTCTGGACGATGTGCTGAGTGCCGATGCCGCGGCACGTCATGCCGCGCAATTACAGATTCAACAACTGAGCAAATGATGACATTACTGGCCTTTGTCGGCGCCATCGCGCTGCTGGTTGTCTTCCATGAATATGGACACTACTGGGTGGCGCGCCGCTGCGGGGTGAAAGTGTTGCGTTTCTCGATTGGTTTCGGCAAGGTTGTTTACAGCAAACGTTTTGCCGGCAGCGATACCGAGTGGGTGATTTCTGCGATTCCCCTGGGTGGCTACGTCAAGATGCTGGACGAGCGTGAGGCTGAGGTTGCGGCAGATGAATTGAGTCAGGCGTTCAACCGTAAGCCGGTATTGCAGCGCATGGCGATTGTCGTTGCCGGACCGTTGGCGAATTTTTTGCTGGCCATCGTGTTGTATTGGGTCTTGTTCATGCACGGTGTCCCGGGATTAAAGCCAACGCTGGGCGACGTGCCTGCGGGTACGCCGGCATCCTTCGCGCAAATGCAATCGGGTGAGACCCTGCTCAGCATCAACGGTGAGGCGATATCGAGTTGGCAGGAGTTGCGCTGGAAGTTGCTGACGCTTGCGCTGCAAGGTGGGGAAGTGCAAATTGAGGCGCAAACCGCCGGTGGCACAACGATCACTCATACCCTGAATATGACCAGCCTGGAAGCGCGGGATCTGGACGGTGAATTTCTTGCCAAGCTGGGCCTGCATCTGTATCAGCCTATTCTTTCTCCTGTCATAGGCAAGTTGTCCGAAGGTGGCGAAGCACAACGCGCCGGCTTGCAGGAGGGCGACCTTGTATTACGTGCCGATGGATTGGTGATGCCCAGCTGGAGCGCATTGGTGGAAATGGTGCGTAGCCATCCGGGGCAGTCGGTGCAGCTCGATATTCGACGTGGTGAGTTGGAGCTGAATGTTGTCGTCATTCCGCAAGTCGTTACCGAGTCGGGCAATAAAATAGGTAAGATAGGCGCGGCTCCGCATGTAGATGAGGCCGCATGGCAGGCGATGATGACTGTTGTCAGTTATCCGCCGCTGGAAGCCGCGGGGCAGTCACTGCGCAAAACCTGGGATACTTCGATCATTACCCTGAAAATGCTGGGAAAAATGGTGCTGGGCGAAGTATCCATGAAAAATTTAAGCGGCCCGATTACTATTGCCGATTACGCCGGGCAGTCTGCGCAGATGGGTCTGGCAGCCTATCTGGGCTTTCTGGCTTTGATCAGCGTCAGTTTGGGTATATTGAATTTGCTGCCGGTTCCCTTATTGGATGGCGGGCACTTGCTGTATTATGTCGCGGAATTGCTGAAGGGTAGCCCGGTCTCCGAGCAGGCCTGGGAAATCGGTCAGAAAATCGGCATCGGATTGCTGGGTACTTTGATGGTTTTTGCCATATATAACGATATTAATCGCCTCATCTCGGGTTAGTAATAAATGAACAAAACAAAACTTGCAGGAATTCTTTCCCTATTATTCGTCTCTCCGGCATGGGCGATAGCCCCGTTCACCGTCAAAGATATTCGTGTTGAGGGCATACAGCGTACAGAAGCCGGCACGGTGTTCAGCTATTTGCCGATCAAGGTGGGCGATACGATGAATGACGAACAGGCGGCGGTCGCCATACGTGCCCTGTATGGCACGGGTTTCTTCAAGGATGTACGCCTGGAAGTAGAGCAGGGGGTGTTGATCATTCTGGTGCGTGAACGTCCTTCCATTGCCAGTATTCAGGTCAATGGCGTGAAGGATTTTTCCAA
>JAURZN010000215.1 GCA_030653355.1 Gallionella sp.
ACGACTTCCACGGTAGCCTGAACCTGATGACGCAGACGGATGTGCAGGTCACGCAACTGACGCTCATCCACCGCGCTCGGCGCTTGCGTCAACAGACATTGCGCGCGCTGTGTCTTGGGGAAGGCGATCACATCGCGTATCGATTCCGAACCCGTCATCATGGTGACGATGCGATCCAGTCCGAACGCCAGTCCGCCATGCGGCGGCGCACCGTATTGCAGCGCGTCGAGCAGGAAGCCGAACTTGAGCTGAGCTTCTTCCGCGCCGATGTTGAGCGCACGGAATACCTGACTCTGCACTTCTTCCTTGTGAATACGCACCGATCCGCCACCCAACTCCCAGCCGTTCAGTGCCAAATCATAAGCCTTGGCCAGACAGCGTCCCGGATCAGTTTCGAGGAACTGGATGTGCTCGTCTTTCGGCGAGGTAAACGGATGGTGGCAGGCCGTCCAGCGACGGGCTTCCTCGTCGTATTCAAACATCGGGAAGTCAACCACCCACAACGGTTCCCAGACATTGCCATTGACATGGCGTTTTTCATGGCCGATCTTGCTGCGCAATGCACCCAGCGCGTCGTTGACGACCTTGGCCTTATCCGCGCCGAAGAAAATAATATCGCCATTTTGCGCACCAGTACGCTCGATTATGGCTTTAAGCGCCGCTTCGTGCAGGTTCTTCACGATAGGCGATTGCAAACCGGTTTCATTGAGCTGCGTGACGTCGTTGACCTTGATGTAAGCCAGACCGCGTGCACCATAGATGCCGACAAACTTGGTGTATTCGTCGATCTCGCCGCGCGTGAACGCCGCCCCGCCCGGTACGCGCATGGCTGCGATACGACCGTTAGCCGAATTCGCCACCCCGGAAAACACCTTGAACGCGACGTCTTTCAGCGCATCGGTGACTTCGGTCAATTCCAGCGTCACGCGCAGGTCAGGCTTGTCCGAACCGAAACGCGCCATCGCCTCGGCATAAGTCATGCGCGGGAAAGGATTAGGCAGCTCCACGTCCATCGTTTCCTTGAATACCGTGCGTATCAGGTCTTCAGTCAGCGCGGTAATCTGCGTTTCATTCAGGAACGAGGTCTCGATATCGACCTGAGTAAATTCCGGCTGGCGGTCGGCACGCAAATCTTCATCGCGGAAGCATTTGGTGACCTGATAATAGCGATCGAAACCCGCCACCATCAGCAACTGTTTGAACAATTGAGGCGATTGGGGCAAGGCGAAAAATTCGCCCGGATGCACACGCGAAGGCACCAGATAGTCGCGCGCGCCTTCCGGCGTAGATTTGGTCAGCATCGGGGTTTCGATATCGATGAAACCGCGGCTGTCCAGGAAGCGGCGGAACGCCATCGCCACCTTGTAGCGCAACATCATGTTCTTCTGCATCTGCGGGCGACGCAGATCGATCACGCGATGGGTCAGACGCACGGTCTCGGAAAGATTCTCGTCATCCAATTGAAACGGTGGGGTGAGCGCGGCGTTCAGCACTTCGATCTCATGACAGAGGATTTCGATTTCACCACTGGTGATATTGGTATTGGTCGTGCCTGCCGGACGGCGGCGCACTTTGCCGGTGATGCGCAACACGAATTCGTTGCGCACCGATTCGGCGATCTTGAACATCTCGGCGCGGTCGGGATCGCATACCACCTGCGCCAGTCCTTCGCGATCACGCAGATCGATGAATATCACCCCGCCGTGATCACGGCGGCGATGCGCCCAGCCGCAAATGCTCACGGTCTGGTCGAGTTGATCGGTATTAAGTGTGCCGCAATAATGTGTACGCATGGGTAATCTCTAGGAAAAATTGGCTATATCAGGGCGTGATTCGGTATCGGATACCACGCCCATGGAAACAATGGTGCGCAAAGCTACATCCACCGTCATATCCATCGCGATGGTGTCAGACTTGCGCACGAAAAAATAGAAGCCGTTAACCGGGCTGGGCGTGGTGGGAATAAACACCGCCACATACTCTTCATCAAACTGGCCGGCCACTTCATTTGGCACGTTGGTCTGGAAGGCAAGCGACCAGGCATCAGGGTGAGGGTAGCGCACCAGCAACACCTTGCGGAACGAATTACCACTCCCGGACAGCAAGGTATCACTAACCTGCTTTACACCCTTGTAGATGCTGCCGACAAAGGGAATATGCAACATCCCTTTCTCGGAAGCGGCCCACAAGCGCTGACCAAAAATATTGCGGATCAGCAAGCCGGTCAGCAGCACGATTGCGAAGGTCAGAATAATGCCCAGACCGGGAACATGAAAGGGCAGCAGATTATCCGGATGCCAGTGTTCCGGCAGCAGCAGCAGCGTCTGATCCATCGTGGTGATGGTCAGATTCAGCACCCAGATCGTAATACCGAGCGGAACCCATACCAGCAGTCCGGTGACAAGAAATTTTTTCATGGTTCAGGAATTAGCCACCGGACACGAGGCCGCACTGCCGCAAGGCGCACACCCTGACTTGGGCTGATCTTTGAAGTCAGTTGCGTAATAACCGTTACCCTTCAACTGAAAACCGGGGGCCGTCAATTGTTTGGAGTAGGTCTCCTTGCCGCATTCCGGGCACACCTTGAGGGGCTCATCACTCATCTTCTGCATCACGTCTTTTTGCAAGCCGCAACTGGAACAACCATAAGCGTAAATAGGCATAATCTCTTCCTGCAAATTAATTTTGAAAGTCGCGCATTATACATTAGCAGGCTGCTTGCCACGCACTCCAAAGGCTCAATAATCCGCAGCATGTATAGCGTACCGGCAATCCTCAGCTTGAAAATAACCCTTCTTCCGCCACTTAGCATACTCAGGGTGTGTATAATGCGTGCGCCCTGCGTAAAACCAATCAGCGCAGCGGCCTCTTAAAAACTCCCGATCTCTTCGATCACACTATACGTCTGCCCCGATTGGTGCCGCTCTGCTTGAGCGTCAGGCCGTCGCAGGAGCCAAGCTTTGCCAAACACTACTACCTCATTACCCAATGAAATCACTTTTGCCAGCCTGAATCTGGCCGAACCCTTGATGCGCGCCATTGCCGATGCCGGCTATACACACCCCACCCCCGTCCAGAAGCAGGCGATCCCGCTCGTACTGGCCGGTGGCGACCTGCTGGCCGGCGCACAGACCGGCACCGGCAAAACCGCTGGTTTTACTTTGCCGATTTTGCATCTGCTCAACGCCAGACCAGCCGCCAATCCGCGTCCGGGACAGCCGCGCTGCCTGATTCTGACCCCGACGCGCGAACTCGCCGCACAGGTGGAGGAATCGGTTCAGACCTATGGCAAATACCTGTCACTGAAATCGATGGTCATGTTTGGCGGAGTAAATATCAATCCGCAAATCAAATCGCTACGCTCGCAGGTGGACATTCTGGTGGCCACACCGGGCCGTTTGCTCGATCATCTCAGCCAGAAGACACTGGATCTGTCCGCCGTGGAAATCCTGATACTGGACGAAGCCGACCGCATGCTGGACATGGGTTTCATCCGCGACATCCGCAAGATTCTCGCGCTACTGCCCAAGAAGCGCCAGAACCTGCTGTTCTCTGCGACCTTCTCCGAAGAGATCAAGACTCTGTCAGACGGCTTGCTGAATAACCCCGGTTTTGTCGAAGTCGCGCGCCGCAATACCACCTCGGAACTGGTCACACAAAGTGTGCATATGGTGGCGCAAAAGCTCAAGAGCCATTTGCTCTCCCATCTGATCAAACACAATGACTGGAAACAGGTACTGGTGTTTACCCGTACCAAGCACGGCGCAAACCGTCTGGCTGAAAAACTGAATGCTGACGGCATTGCCGCCGCCGCGATACACGGCAACAAGAGCCAGTCCGCGCGTACCAAGGCGCTGGCGCAATTCAAGGACGGCACGATGCCGGTACTGGTTGCGACCGACATCGCCGCCCGCGGTCTGGATATTGACATGCTGCCGCATGTGGTCAATTTCGAACTGCCCAATGTACCGGAAGATTATGTACACCGCATCGGCCGGACCGGGCGCGCAGGCAGCAATGGCGCGGCAATCTCACTGGTGGACAGCGAAGAATTGCAGCACCTGAAAGACATCGAACGCCTGATCAAGACGCAGATTCCACGGGTAGCCATCGACAGCTTCGTGCCGCCGACACATATCCCCGCTGAAGCCCCTCGCCCGCCCCGCCCGCAGCACGGCCAGAGGCGCCATAGCAATACCACCGCCGGCAACCGTCCGCCGCGTGAGGGGCAGAATCGCGCACCACGCGAAGGACAAGCACCGCGCAATCCTGACGCAGCCAAATCTCGCCAGCCGCGCGCTCCGCAATCTCGCGAACCACAAGCAGGACAACCTCGTTCAGGACAAAAACCGCGCGCACCGCAATCGGCGCCGAAGGCACAGCCCTTATTGTCTGAAGCAGCACGCCATCAGGCCATGCCTCAGCCCGCCCTGTTTTCACCCAGGCCGGCAGTACGACGTGGCAAGTAGCTCTCAATAGCGCATGTGTAAAATGCGGCTATAGATATTCAGCATGAGGTGTTCATAATGGACGTATTGTTGTTGATTTACAGCAAACTGACGGGGATAGCCTTAACTCCCTGGTTCAGCATTGCCGACACCCAGATCAATCTGTTCAGACTGCTGGGTTTAATCATCATCCTGCTGGTGATCTGGCGTGTTGGTATCGTACTTGAGCAAACCATCACCCGCATAGGCCGTGACCAGGGCAAGGAATCCAGTCCCGGCTGGTATGCCTTAAGCCGTATCAGCCGCTATGCCGTATGGATTATCGGCTTATTCATCGGCCTGAGTTATCTGGGTTTCAATATGGCCAGCTTTGCAGTCATAGGTGGCGCCATCGGTGTTGGCGTCGGTTTTGGCCTGCAAAACATCATCAGCAATTTTGTCTCCGGCATCATTATCCTAATCGAAAAAATCATCAAAGTTGACGATTTCGTGGACCTCCAGTCCGGTGTAATGGGTAAAGTCACCGAGATCAATTTGCGTTACACGCGCATCACGACTTCGGATCTGATCGATATCATCGTGCCTAATTCGGAATTCATCAGCGGGCGCGTGGTCAACTGGACACTGGGTGAACGTGCGCGCCGTCTGCACGTACCCTTTGGCGTGGCCTACGGCGTCGATAAACAGCAGGTGAAAGAAGCCGCCATTGCAGCGGCGCTGAGCGTTACCGGGATGGTGCACAGCCCGGAACGCGAACCGGATGTATGGCTGGTCAACTTCGGTGAAAGCAGCCTGGACTTTGAACTGGTGGTCTGGGTAGGCCCGGAATCAATCGCTTCACCCGGCAAGACACAAGCTCAATTTCTGTGGGCCATTGAGGATGAGTTGAGAAAAAAGAATATCGAAATTCCTTTCCCTCAGAGAGACTTGCACATACGCTCAGGCACGCTGGCTGTTTCATTGAACAAATCCTGACAGCGTCGCTCAATGACAAGCATCGCCATGGCATCAGATTTTTAAAGCTCAACAATACAGCCTATTTTTTCGCCTTATTCTCTTCCTTTTTGCCAAACAGACCCTCGGCCCATGCCCCGACTTTCGCACCCACCGACGTGCCGACGCCCGGCCCCAGCAAGACAGTGCCCATTGCCGCACCCGTCATGGTTCCGGCAGTTGGATAGAGCAAGGGGGCAGCAACCGTTCCCGCCACATTGAGTGGCACACCGGCACTGGCGCCCATCACGTTTACCTGAGCGTTAATCCTCCCGGACAGCTCTTTTTTCGGCGAAACATTCACCTGTCCATCGACGGCCAACGCACCTGAGGTAATCTTGAGTTGCGTGAAACGATGGCTGCCGCCTTCCTTGACGAGATAGCCGGACAAGTTATCGAAACGCGTTTCTCCACCCGTTGCGCCCTGTTTACTCAGATGAGTGGCGGCTTTCTGAATATCGACGCCGTACAGCACGCCGTGCTGAACGTTAAAAGCCGTTTTCAGCCGCAATGCCTTCATTAGTTGATCTGCCGATGTCGCCGACGCAGAGAACAGCGGTTTGGCACTGAGCTTGCCACTGATACGGGCCTTGGATGACAACAAGGGCACGATTTTCTGTATTTCTACCCGATTGATGTCGAAATCGCCATTGAGCCGCCAGCCTTTTTGCCAACTGAGGATCGCTCTGCCATCGGCCGTGCCACCATAAAGCCTAGCGTTCACCGCACTCAAATTGACCTCGCCAAGCGTCGCCACCCCCTTGACAAGCAATTCGTCGAACACGAGTGCTGGCCCGAGCGGCAAAGTCCATGATTTTGCGCTGGCCTCAAACGGATACCTGACCCCGTCCGATTTGATAAATACCTTGAGCTGACCGTCCTGTGCAGTAATGGATGCGTCCAGTGGTTCACCCTTGCTGTTAAAGTTTACGCGTGCATCGAAGGGGCCAAAACTCGCCTTGTCTGCATTTATCTGTACATTATTGAGGTGAATGCTCTCTAACCGGACGTGCGCCGCATTGTTTGCGTTGTCTGCACTGACCCATGCCGGAATATTGCTGATCGCCTGCTGCGTCAAGATCAGCGTGTCAATCTCGATACGCTTGATGACCCGGGTAGTCTGAAATAAGGAATAAATATCCGGTGTTACTCGCACACGGTCTAGCTTGATGCCCTGGTTTTTGCCAACCGTAATACCGCCAAGCATGACATGCGGCAATGGCAATACGGAAAGCCGGATACTTTCTATCGTTACCGGCTCTTTGAGCCTGTCCGAAGCAACTTTTTCGATCTGCGGAAGATAATCGTTGAGGGAAATTAAAAACGGCAGCACCGCCGCAACAACAAGCAGCATCGCCAGCGCCATCAGTATGCGTTTAAGCCATTTCATAGCATGGCCACATAGTCAGAATTATAAATCGGCGTACCCATAACCACCCTCCTTTAACATTAACCAGATAGCGGTTCAAAAATAAAATCGAAATCGCCATGTAATTGTTATGGTTATCAACAGCCAAGTGCGACAGAGGCTAAGTTAAACCAGACGCCACTCCCCCTGCGGCAGGTCATCCAGCGTCCACTCGCCGATACGGTATCGTATCAGGCGCAGGGTGGGAAAACCGACTGCGGCGGTCATGCGACGCACCTGGCGGTTCTTGCCTTCCCTGATAGTCAATTCCAGCCAACAGGTCGGAATCGCTTTTCGCTCTCGAATCGGCGGGTTGCGCGGCCAAAGAATGGCGGGCGCATCCATCAGACGCACACCGGCAGGCTGGGTTGTAAAATCCGCCTTGAACTTGCTCGAAGTATCCGGCAGCGCTATACCGGTGCGCAATTTATCCAGCGCGGCCTGATCCGGCACACCTTCCACCTGCACCCAGTAAGTCTTGGGCAATTTGTGCCTGGGATCGGTAATGCGATGCTGCAACTGGCCGTCGTCAGTCAGAACCAGCAGCCCCTCGCTGTCGGTATCCAGCCTTCCGGCGGGATAAAATTCGGGAAGGGGGATATAATCGGCCAGCGTCGGATGCAGACCATCGCGACTGAACTGGCAGATCACGCCAAACGGTTTGTTAAACAGCAAAATGCGTCCCATTTGAATTCCAGATTATTTTGGGCCGACATTTTACCGCGTATCCCGCTGCTGAGCGTTAAACCAGTCTGCATAGTCCGCCTAAAATCCGCTATGAATAAGAACCCGGGAAAGAGAAACATGACAACTCATAAAATCATTTACACCATGGTCGATGAAGCACCGGCACTGGCCACCTATTCACTGCTGCCTATCGTACAGGCCTTCACCAGCGCCGCTGGCGTCTCCATCGAAACCCGTGACATTTCACTGGCAGGCCGCATCCTCGCGAATTTTCCCGATAATCTGACCGACAGCCAGAAGATCGCTGACGATCTGAGCGAACTGGGTGAACTGACGCTAAAGCCAGAAGCCAACATCATCAAACTGCCGAATGTCAGCGCAACGCCGCCGCAATTAAAGGCAGCCATTGCGGAATTGCAATCACAGGGATATGACATCCCGAATTACCCCGATGATCCCCGGAACGACACCGAAACAGCGATCAAGGCACGTTACGGCAAAGTGTTAGGCAGCGCCGTCAACCCCGTGCTGCGCGAGGGCAACTCTGACCGCCGCGCGGCGGGGGCAGTCAAACAGTTTGCGCGCAACAATCCGCACAGAATGGGCGCATGGAGCGCAGAGTCGAAGACCTGTGTCGCACATATGAACGCTGCGGATTTCTACGGCAGCGAAAAATCAGTCACGGTTGCCGAAGCGACCACAGTGCGCATCGAATTTGCGGGCGACGATGGCGAAATTGTCGTACTGAAAGATAAGATAACCCTGCAAACGGGTGAAATCATCGACGCGGCTGTCATGAGTCGCAACGCGCTGCGTGCATTCTTCGAGGAACAGATGACAGAGGCCAAAAATCAGGGCGTGCTGCTGTCCTTGCACCTGAAGGCCACCATGATGAAGATCTCCGACCCCATCATGTTCGGTCATGCCGTCACCGTTTATTTCAAAGATGTGTACGACAAACACGCGGCCGTGATCAGCGAACTGGGTGTCAACGTCAACAACGGCCTCGGCGATTTACTGGCCAAAATCGCGCAGCTGCCCGATGCGCAACGTAGCGAGATCGAAACCGACATCAGCAACACCTACAAGACACGCCCGCAACTGGCGATGGTCAATTCGGACAAGGGCATCACCAATCTGCATGTGCCCAGCGATATCATCGTTGACGCCTCCATGCCCGCCATGATCCGCGAGTCTGGGAAAATGTGGGGGCCGGACGGCAAGTTGCAGGACACCCTCGCAATAATTCCCGACCGCTGCTACGCAGGCATTTACCAGGTGGTCATAGAGGACTGCAAAAAACACGGCGCCTTCGACCCGCAGACCATGGGCAGCGTGCCGAATGTCGGCCTGATGGCCCAAAAAGCCGAGGAATACGGTTCGCACGACAAGACCTTCCAGATAGCGGGAAAAGGCACCGTTCGTGTTATGGATGCATCCGGCAACACGCTGCTTGAACAAAAGGTTGAGACAGGCGACATCTTCCGCATGTGTCAGGTCAAGGATGCGCCGATTCAGGACTGGGTGAAGCTGGCCGTAGCCCGCGTGCGTGCAACCGGCGCGCCTGCCGTCTTCTGGCTGGACAACAAGCGCGCGCATGATGCGCAACTTATTCATAAAGTTGAACACTATCTCAAGGATCACGACACCGGTGGCATGGACATACGCATTCTGTCGCCCGAAGACGCCACGCAATTTTCGATTGACCGCATCCGCGCAGGCAAAGACACGATCTCGGTCACCGGCAACGTGCTGCGCGACTATCTCACCGACTTGTTCCCTATCCTGGAACTGGGCACCAGCGCAAAGATGCTGTCCATCGTGCCGCTGATGAGTGGCGGCGGACTGTTTGAAACAGGTGCGGGTGGTTCGGCACCTAAGCATGTCCAGCAATTTCAGCAGGAAGGCTATTTACGCTGGGATTCACTCGGCGAGTTTCTGGCCCTGGGTGCATCGCTGGAACATCTGGCCCTGAAATATGACAATGCCAAGGCTCAGGTACTGGCCGAAACGCTGGATGTAGCCAACAGCCGAATTCTGGAAAACAACCGTTCCCCCGCACGCCGTGTGGGTGAGATTGACAACCGTGGCAGCCATTTCTACCTTGCCCTTTACTGGGCGCAGGCTCTGGCCTCACAAACGAAAGATTTGGATATTCTGGCACGTTTCACTGCACTAGCCAAAAGATTGCAGGACAACGAGACCATAATCAATGCCGAACTGATTGCCGACCAGGGTAAACC
>JAURZN010000217.1 GCA_030653355.1 Gallionella sp.
TGGGACGCGCGCTGGGTGAGACCATGGCGGTCACTTTCGTAATCGGCAATGCCCATGAACTAGGCAAATCCCTGCTAAATCCGGGCAACAGTATTTCCTCGGCACTGGCCAACGAATTTACCGAAGCAGTCGGCGAGCTATACACTGCCGCGCTGATCGAACTGGGCCTGATCCTGTTCTTTATTACTTTTGTCGTGTTATCACTCGCACGTTACATGCTCTACAAGCTTGGGCAGCGTGAAGGAAAGGCAACATAATCATCATGATTGATCTATACACCCGTCGCCGCCTCGCCAACGCAACCGGCCTGACCATCGCGGTAGCCGCCATGGCATTCGGCCTGTTCTGGTTATGCTGGATTTTATGGACCTTGCTCGATCGGGGTCTGCCCGCACTGACCCCGATGGTATTTTCGCAGATGACCCCGCCGCCTGGCAGTTCAGGCGGCCTGTTGAATGCCATCTTCGGCAGCCTGATGATGACCATAGGCGGCACCGCAATCGGTACACCTATCGGCATTCTGGCGGGAACTTATCTGGCAGAATTCGGCCAGCGCGGCTGGCTGGCTCCGATTACGCGCTTCATTAACGACATTCTGCTGTCCGCTCCGTCCATCGTCATCGGTTTGTTTGTCTACGAAGTTTATGTCGTACACGTCAAACACTTTTCCGGCTGGGCAGGCACCATCGCCCTGGCCATCATCGTAATTCCCATCGTGATACGTACCACAGAGAACATGTTGCGACTGGTGCCCAGCACCCTGCGTGAAGCCGCTGCCTCTCTCGGCGCGCCCCAATGGAAAATCATCAGTTTCGTCACGCTGCGTGCCGCTCGCGCCGGAATCATCACCGGTGTGATGCTGGCCATCGCGCGCATCAGCGGCGAGACCGCACCGCTGTTATTCACCGCGCTCAACAACCAGTTCTGGAGCAGCGACATGGACCAACCGATGGCCAATTTACCGGTCGTCATCTTCCAGTTCGCCATGAGTCCCTACGAAGACTGGCAGAGTCTAGCCTGGGCGGGTGCACTGCTGATTACCTTTAGTGTACTGACGCTCAATATCCTGGCGCGCGTACTGTTCCGTCAAAGTGCTTCAACACATTAACAAGGCTTGCAAATGAACGCTGAAAACATCGTCAAACCCAGAGTCACCGTCAGGGACCTCAACTTTTATTACGGCAAAGCACAGGCTCTGAATAACATCAATCTGGACATTGCGGAAAAGAAAGTCACAGCCTTCATCGGCCCGTCCGGCTGCGGGAAATCCACCCTGCTGCGCACCTTTAACCGCATGTACGAGCTTTACCCGAAGCAAAAAGCTACGGGCTCCATCGTCCTCGATGGTAAAAATATTCTTGATAAAAACCAGGACCTTAACAAACTGCGCGCAAAGGTTGGCATGGTATTCCAGAAGCCCACCCCCTTTCCGATGTCCATACACGACAACATCGCGTTCGGTGTAAAGCTCTATCAAAGTTTGAACAAGCACGACATGGAAGAGCGCGTCGAATGGGCGTTACGCAAGGCTGCGCTGTGGGATGAAGTCAAGGATAAGCTGACACAGAGCGGCATGGGGCTTTCCGGTGGTCAGCAACAACGCTTGTGCATCGCGCGCGCCATCGCCGTCAAGCCGGAAGTGCTGCTGCTCGATGAGCCTACCTCGGCACTCGACCCGATCTCCACCGCCCACATTGAGAAATTGATAGACGAGCTAAAGGAAGACTTCACCATCGTCATCGTCACCCACAACATGCAACAGGCCGCGCGCGTCTCCGACTACACCGCCTACATGTATCTGGGCGACCTGATGGAATTCGGCGATACCAGCACGGTATTCACCAATCCTAAACGCAAGGAAACCGAAGACTACATTACTGGCAGATTTGGTTAAAGGTTCAAGCAGTACAAGGTAAAAGCCCGGCAAGCCGGGCTTTTTTTCAGCAGACCAGCACGACTTAATCGCGCTCGCCAGGCTCATATCGCCTGTCCTGATATTGCCGATTGTTCCGTTTTTCCTGATAACGGTTCGATTGCGGCGTGGACTGATCCTCGATCATACTGATGCCGACTTTAACCGTGCTGCCGGGTTGATAAGGCAGGGTGGTGGTCACATCACGACCGTTATAGCGATAGGTCACGTTATAACCCTTGATAACCTCACGGCTGTTTTCCACCTCACGGCAGCGCTCGACCTGTTTGCTGCGCGGCTGATCAGGATTGGCGACACGGTCGCCAATCAGCACACCCGCCACGCCGCCTGCCGCCGTAGCGGCCTTGTTACCCGAGCCGCCACCGACCTGGCTGCCCAGCAGCGCCCCGGCTATTCCACCAACGATACTGCCGGTTGCCGAACGCTCGCTATCAGGATTGGCAACACGATCCCCGACCACCGCACCGGCAACCGCACCCGCCCCTGTCGCAGCGGTATTGCCATGCCCGCCACCGACCTGGCTACCCAACAATCCACCGGCAACACCACCGACCACCGCGCCCGTCATGGAACGCTCCTTGGGGGTGACCTGCACAGTCTCCGTCCAGCACTCGCGGCGCGGCTCACTGACACGCTCATAAATCGGTGTGCTGGAGATGACGCGCGCGGTATCCACAAAATCAGCCGCATAGGCATTGCCAAACAGGGAAGCAACACTCAACGCCCATAGATTTTTTTTCATTTTCACAACTCCTTAAAGTGTCAGAATTTTCATGACGGCATTATGACTCGTCATTTAGCGTTGCGTTCAACGCAAATTGTTGCAAATTGTTACTCCAGACAGGCGGGAAGTCGATTTCGGACAGGCCGACTTTATGCGTGCCGGAAAAGCACAGTGACCGGCACGCGGCGAACAGATGGCTTAGTTTGCGCGGCGACGATGGCGGAAATATTCGACCATACCCGGCAAAAAGGAAATCAGAATAACCAAGAGGATAATCAGGGTGAGGTTGTTTTTCACGACAGGGATATTGCCGAAGAAATAGCCTGCCAGCGTCAGGCTGCCTATCCACGCAACGCTGCCCAGCGCGCTATACAGCACGAACAAACGGTAACGCATCAGGCCTATGCCAGCAACGAAGGGGGCGAAGGTGCGAATGATGGGCATGAAGCGCGCGAAAATAATCGTCTTGCCGCCATGCTTTTCATAGAATTCGCGGGTTTTATCTATGTGTTCGCGTTTAATAAACCGGCCACTCGCGCGTTCGAGCAGACGCAGCCCGATTAGCCGCCCCACCCAGTAATTGGTATTGTCTCCGGTAAACGCCGCCACCATCAGCAACGGAGCGAGCCACTCCAGTTGCATCACCCCCAGCCCGCACAAGGCACCGGCCACGAATAGCAGCGAATCACCCGGCAGGAAGGGCATGAACACCAGCCCCGTTTCGGCAAAGATGATTAAAAACAGGATGGCATAGACCCATACACCATAATTTTGCACCAGAGTCATCAGGTGAATATCAAGGTGCAGAACGATGTCAATAAAGGTAGCCAGTAATTCCATATGTTAAATCAGGAGAAAAGTGAAAAATAAAGCGTGTAGGTTGGGTTAGGTCGAAGACCGTAACCCGACACCAAAAATTACGGCAGCACTTCTTCCGTTTCAACTTTTTCCGGCTTGATGAAGTCTTCGCGCGACACGCCCAGCCACATCAGAATCGGGCTGGCGACCAGCACCGACGAATAGATGCTGAACATAATGCCGATGGTTAAAGCCATCGCGAAATAATGCAGCGTCTCGCCACCCAGAAACAGCATCGCCCCTACCATCATCTGCGTGGAACCGTGAGTGATGATGGTGCGCGACATGGTACGGGTAATCGCGTTATCAATGATTTCGCTGACCTCTGCCTTGCGCATTTTGCGGAAATTTTCACGGATACGGTCGAATACCACCACCGATTCGTTCACCGAATAACCCAGCACCGCCAATACCGCCGCCAGCACCGACAACGAAAACTCCCATTGAAAAAAGGCGAAGAAGCCGAGAATAATCACCACGTCATGCAAATTAGCGATGATCGCAGACAGACCAAACTTCCATTCAAAGCGTATCCACAGATAACCGACGATGCCTATACTGACCAGCAGCAAGGCCATCGCGCCATTCTCGATCAGATCCTTGCCGACCTGAGGGCCGACAAATTCAACACGGCGCATTTCCGCAGTGGCATCCTGCTTATGCAGTATCGCCATCACATGCTCGCTCAATTTGGCGCCGACGACGTTCTGCTTGAGCGGAATCTGAATCAGCACATCGTGACTGGAACCGAAGTTCTGCACCTGCACCTCCGGCAGTTTATTGGCAGCCAGATGTTCACGCACCTTGACCAGATCGGCAGGCTGCGCGTAATGCACTTCCATCACCGTGCCGCCGGTAAAATCCACTCCGAAATTCAGGCCCTTATAGGCCAGAAAAAATACTGCCAGCAGGAAGGTCACCAGCGAAATAGCCGTGGTGTAACGCCCATAACTCATGAACGGGATATCGTTCTTAATCTTGAAAAATTCCATCTTATTTCTTCCTCGTTATTCCCCCGCTCTCCCGCATCACCAAGAGGGCTGAAGGGCAGGTATTAGCCTATGGATATACTGGTCAGTCTGGCGCGACGTCCGTAAACCAGATTCGCGATAGCACGTGACACCAGCACTGAGCTGAACATCGACGTCAGTATGCCCAGACACAACACCACGGCGAATCCCTTGATCGGACCGGAGCCAAACAGGAACAGTGCGACACCGGCGATAAGATTGGTGATATTCGAATCCACAATAGTGGCAAACGCACTGTCATAGCCCGCATTGATAGCCGCCTGCGGCGACATGCCATTGCGCAACTCTTCGCGTATGCGTTCGTTGATCAGCACATTAGAGTCAATCGCCATGCCCAGCGTCAGCGCGATACCCGCCATTCCCGGCAGCGTCAGCGTCGCCTGTAGCATGGACAACAACGCCACCAGCAACAGCAGATTCGCCGCCAGCGCCAGCACGGAAATCGTGCCGAATATCATGTAGTAGGCCGCCATGAAAACCGCAATCATGATGAAACCGATCTTGGTGGAATTAAAGCCGCGCGCGATATTGTCCGCACCCAGGCTCGGCCCCACGGTACGTTCTTCAACGATTTCCATCGGTGCGGCCAGTGCGCCGGCACGCAACAGCAAAGAGGTATCCTGCGCCTCTTCGGTGGACATCTTGCCGCTGATCTGCACCCTGCCGCCACCGATTTCTTCGCGGATCACAGGCGCCGTAATAATCTCGCCCTTGCCTTTTTCAAACAGGATAATCGCCATGCGCTTGCCGACATTTTCACGCGTGGCTTCCTTGAATTTTCGCGCCCCCACCCCGTCCAGATTGATATGTACGGCAGGCTCATTGTTGCGGTTATCGAAACCGGGTTGCGCGTCATTGATGCGTTCGCCGGTCAGCATCACCTGCTTTTTCACCAGCAGAGTATTGCCTTCTCTGTCCTTGAACATCTCGGTGCCGAACGGCGCGACGCCGCCTGCGCCGATCTGATGCTCGTCATCCACCATGCGCACTTCCAGCGTCGCGGTACGTCCCAGAATGTCCTTGGCGCGCGCCGTATCCTGCACTCCGGGCAACTGCACTACCACGCGATCCGCGCCCTGTTGCTGTATCACCGGTTCGGCCACACCCAATTCATTAACGCGGTTGCGCAGCGTCAACAGGTTTTGCTGCACCGCCGACTCCTGAATGCGATGTTCGGCTGTCGGCTTGAGCGTAGCTTGCAGCAATAATTCACCGGCCTGATCTTTAGCGGTCAACTCATAGTCGGAAAAACGCTGTTTGAGCTGTTCCTCGGCCTTGCTGCGCGATTCGTCATCGCGGAATTTCACCAGCAGCCTGTTGCCATCGCGAACCACGCCTGCATAAGCGATATTTTCTTCACGCAAGGCGCTGCGAATATCACCCGTTGCCGCCTCCAGCGCCTTGTCCAGCGCCGCTTTCATGTCCACCTGCAACAGAAAATGCACCCCGCCGCGCAAATCCAGACCAAGATACATAGGCAGCGCATGCAGACTGGTCAGCCACTGCGGTGAGCGTGGCAACAAATTCAGCGCCACCACATAATCGTCACCCAACTGGGCTTTCAGGATGTCCTTGGCTTTGAGCTGCACGTCCGTGTCAGCAAAACGCGCCTTGATGCTGTTGCCATCCAGCGCGACCATTTCCACGTTGAGGCTGGCCGTTTTGAGCGCATCTTCCACGCGACCCAGCAAAGCGGCATCCGCCTTCATGCTGGAACGCAACGGTAAAATTTGCACGGCAGGCGATTCACCATAGAAATTCGGCAGGGTATAAATCAGGCCGGCCAGCAATGCAGCCAGAATCAGCAGATTTTTCCAAAGTGGATAACGGTTCATAACGACCTCATGGTATTACGTACGACACGGCTCTATTTTTGATATAAAAAAGCTTTGCCCACGAAAGTCACGAAAAAGCACAGAAATAAGACGGTATTTATTTCGTGAGTTTAGTGTTTTTCGTGGATAAGAAGCCTTTTCAGGATGTGCTTACTTGATGGCTTTAATGGTTCCCTTGGGCAGCACGCTTTGAATCGCAACTTTTTGCACGGTCACTTCAATATTCTCTGCCAGCTCCACGCCGACATATTGCTCATAAACCTTGGTAACACGTCCCAATTCACCACCTGTAGTCACCACTTCATCACCGCGTTGTAGCGCTTCCAGCATGACTTTGTGCTCTTTGGCACGCTTGGATTGCGGACGCAGGATCATGAAATAAAACACGGCGACCAGCGCGACCAGCGGCAGAAAATCCATAATCCCGCCACCTGCTGCCGGGGCAGCCGCTTCAGCAAACGCATTACTTATAAACATTGTTTTTACTCCAGTAATCGATCAAAAGGCGCGCATTCTATCACGAAGCCCGTGACAACTTCATGCAAGCCTGGCGCGCCGTTGTGCAAAATCCGCCGCAAACTGTTCAAACGCATCGGCCTCTATCGCCGCGCGCACCTCGGACATTAATTGCTGATAATAGTGCAGATTGTGTATTGTATTCAGCCTTGCGCTCAAAATTTCCTTCAGACGATACAGGTGATGCAGATAGGCACGACTGAAGTTCTGACAGGTATAGCAACTGCATTCCTCGTCCAGCGGACGCGTGTCAAGGCGATACTGCGCATTCTTGATTTTGATGTCGCCATGCTGCGTGAACAACATACCGTTACGCGCGTTGCGGGTTGGCATCACGCAATCGAACATATCGATCCCCTGCGCGACCGACGCGACCAGATCTTCCGGCGTACCCACGCCCATCAGATAACGCGGTTTGTCCTGCGGCAGTTTGGGCGCGGTATGCTCGAGTATGCGTCGCATATCCTCTTTCGGCTCGCCCACCGACAAGCCGCCTATCGCATAGCCATCAAATCCGATTTTCACCAACTCGGCCAGCGATTCGTCGCGCAAACCCTCATACATTCCGCCCTGCACGATGCCGAACAAGGCGTTAGAGTTACCTTCGTGCGCCGCTTTCGAACGCGCCGCCCAGCGCAGCGATAATCGCATCGAGTCCGCCGCTTCACGCTCGGTAGCCGGGAAAGGCGTGCATTCGTCGAAGATCATCACAATGTCGGAATTGAGCACACGCTGGATGCGCATGGATTCTTCCGGCGTCAAAAACAGTTTATCGCCGTTTACCGGAGATTGAAATTTCACCCCCTCTTCAGTGATCTTGCGCAATGCACCCAGACTGAACACCTGAAATCCGCCCGAATCGGTGAGTATCGGGCCGTCCCAGCCCATGAAACCGTGCAGACCGCCATGCGCCTCTATTACTTCCAGCCCGGGACGCAGCCACAGATGAAAGGTGTTGCCCAACACAATATTCGCGCCGATATCGCGCAGTTCGACCGGGCTCATCGCCTTCACCGTGCCATAGGTGCCGACCGGCATGAACGCCGGAGTCTGTACCGTGCCATGCGCCAGCGTCAACTGTCCGCGCCGCGCCTTGCCTGAAGTCTTGTATAAAGTAAATTCCATTACGTCTTTCTATCCTGATTGCCTTAAATCTGTGAGAGGTAAGTAAAAACGCGCCGCACTCACCACTTACCACTTACCGTTTTTCGATCAGCATCGCATCGCCGTAGCTGAAGAAGCGGTATTGCTGCTCCACCGCATGGAGATAGGCTGCACGCATCTCTGCCATGCCGCCGAACGCGCTCACCAACATCAGCAGCGTAGATTTGGGCAGATGAAAATTGGTCAGCAACACATCCACCACGCGAAACCTGTAGCCCGGTGTAATGAATATCCGCGTCTCGCCCGTTCCCGCCAGCAATTCACCGGATTGCGCCGCACTCTCCAGCGCGCGCAGACTGGTGGTACCCACTGCAACGACCCGCCCGCCCGCAAGCCGCGCCTGCGCGATCGCATCCACCGTCGCCTGCGGGATTTCATAACATTCGCTGTGCATGGCATGTTCGTGCACATGCTCGACACGGACTGGCTGGAACGTGCCCGCACCCACGTGTAAAGTCACATATGCAATTCTCACCCCTTTGTGCGACAAGGCTTGCAGCATCTCATCATCAAAATGCAACCCGGCCGTCGGAGCGGCTACCGCACCCGATTCGCGCGCAAACACCGTCTGATAACGCTCCTCATCTTCCTCTTCCGCAGCGTGTGCAATGTAAGGAGGGAGCGGCAAACGACCATAACGCTCCAGCAATTCCAGCACCGGGGTCTCGGCAAGGAAACGCAAGTGAAAAAACTCCCCCGCGCGTCCCAGCACTTCGACTTCCATTTCACCCGACAACTTCAAATAGCTGCCTGCCTTGGGCGATTTACTGGCGCGCACCTGAGCCAGCACCTCATGTTCGTTCAGCACCCGCTCCACCAGCACTTCAATTTTTCCACCGCTTTGCTTCTCACCGAACAGTCGCGCCTTAATCACCCGCGTGTCGTTCAGCACCAGCACATCCCCAGGATTAACCTTCTGTATAAATGCGGCAAACTGGCTATCTTCCAGCACGCCCCCCTGCACACACAACAAGCGGCTCGCACCGCGTTTTTCCGGCGGATGCTGCGCAATCAGCGCATCAGGCAATGCAAAATCAAATTCATCGGTACGCATCAACAAGCAGCCATTTTCACAAAGGCGCAATTGTAGTTGATATGGGTAACTGTTTCATGGATAATGCGCCCCACTTCGCCGGGGTGATGGAACTGGTAGACGTGCCGGACTCAAAATCCGGTGCCTGAAAGGGCGTGGGGGTTCGATTCCCCCCCCCGG
>JAURZN010000082.1 GCA_030653355.1 Gallionella sp.
ACGCCAGTAGCATTCATGGTATCGACAAGGTTTTTTATCCTCTCATCAATTTCTGAGTAGGGTTTTTTAGCGAGAAATTTAAGCCAAGAAATCATCGCGCGATTCCCTGTCTGTTTTTACACACCTTTGCGGAACGGCTAGGCTTGTGGGTGCTCACCGTTTTGTTACTGATAATCAGTTGCTCGGCGATTTCATTGACTCGTTTGCCGGCAACCAGCAGGCTGAAAACTTCAAATTCCCGATCGGAAAGCAAGGCGTGAGGTGCGCGATTCTCAGGTAACAAGGTATCAAAAGCCAGCTGTTCAGCCAGAACCGGGTCTATATATTTACCCCCCGCCGCCACGCGGCGTATGGCTTCCAGCAGAAGTTCGGGATCGCTATCCTTGGAAATAAAACCGGCAGCTCCGGCCTTGATCACACGCGATGCGATCTGCGGCTCGTTGTGCATGCTGAAAACAAGAATAGGCAAGCTCGCGCGACACGCCTTGATGCGCCCGATCAGGTCTATGCCAGCGGCCCCCGGCATGGTCAGGTCCAGCAGCACCATGTCAAAAACGGCCGGACTGTGCAGCTGTTCCAGAACCCCGTAGCCATCAACCGCATCGGCCGCCACCTTGATATCGACAGTCAACGCAATTATTTTTCTGATGCCCTCGCGCACGATGGCATGGTCGTCGGCAATCAACAGATTAATCATCAGCTCTTCTCCCCGGACAAACGTGAAATATTCGACTCCGGACGGATACAACCGTCCCCTCGGATGGTGCGCTGTCGATTATAACCTCGCCACCAAGAGCAATGGCGCGTTCGCGCATACCCATTAAGCCAAAAGATTGGTTTTCCGGCCTGGCAACAGGATCGAAGCCCTTGCCGTCATCGTGTATTTTCAGGACGATATCATCACCGTTCTGCTCGACGGTAATCTCAACGTGCGTAGCCTGAGCGTGGCGTGCGATATTGGTCAACGATTCCTGCACGATGCGAAACAACGCCACGGTGCGCGCATCATCCAGATTAACCGGGTCATTGATGACGCGTAGCGTACAGGCTGTATTGGTGCGCTCTGGAAATTCGTCGCATAGCCACGCAATGGCGGGAACTATCCCCATATTCAGCGCTGCCGGGCGCAGATTGGCTGTAACATCACGCACCCCTTGAATGGATTTATCCACCAGTACCAACATATCCTGTATCTTGGCCTTCAGCAACGGATCGCGATCGCCAAATTCGATGCGCAGCAGGGAAATATCCATGCGCAATGCCGTCAGGAGCTGACCCAGTTCATCATGCACTTCGCGGGCGATGCGCTTGCTCTCTGCTTCGCGCGATGCCGAGCTATTGGCTGCCATGTCGCGCAGTAGTTGCTGGTAATTTCGAAGTTCGAGTTCTCTGGACTTGTGCTCGGTAATATCGCGCACAATGCTTTGCATATAGCGTTTATTACTTATCCGTATCAGGGCCGAGCGAAATTCGATATTGATCACGCCGCCGTCCGGTTTCCTGTATTTAACTTCGGCCACACCGCCCTGCCCTGTTTCCAGTACGCTGAAAAAACGGGCTTGCGCCCGTTCGGACTGATCGGCGGGACGCAATTCCCATATCCGTGTTTGCATGAGTCGTTCGGGTGACAGGCCGCTTTGTTGCACGAACTCCGGATTGAAGTCGACTATCATGCCGCTGTCGTCAACCAGCACAATGCCATCCAGCGTCCCCTCAAAAATAGCACGATACTTTTCCTCGGATTCATGCAGTAGCTTTTCTGAGCGCTTGCGTACTGAAATATCGGTCAGCACCGTGCGCACACTTTCAACACCGTTTTCGCCCTTCTGGTACAGAAAGTCTAACTGCGCCCAAAAAGTCGAGTCATCGCTACGCCGCAGCATCACCTCGCAGACACAACTACCCATGTCATTCAAGACAGCCTGAAAACATTTGTTCCAGTGCTCGCGGTCATCGTCCACGATGAGCCGGGCGAATCGATGCCTGATCAGCTTCTGGCGCTCAAACCCGAGCAATCGGGTGCCGGTAAGGTTGATCTCGGAAATCAGGCCCTGGTGGTTGAGGGTGAGATAGGCAACCGGTGCGAAGTCATAGAGATTTACATAACGGTCACGGGATTCTTCCAGTTCAAGCTGGGTCTGGCGCAGATTTTCGTTCTGCATTTCCAGTTCGATCTGATGCACTTGCAGTATATGCAAAAGCTCTTCAGCCGGACGTATCGGCAACGCCGTATCCGGCGGACTGTGGGCAAGCCTGTCTTCAACGGCTGCGCGCAAATTAGTGCTATTGCGTCGCTCGGCTTCAGCCGGATTTTTATTGCTCATTCGCGCTCCATTAGCACAACGGAAAGCTGTTTCAGCCTGAAAAGGGAGTCAATCTGCATATCCAGCCTGCATAAAGCTCAGTTGCCGGCAAATATACTCCAATTAAGGCTTGCGCGGTCAGTGGAACGTCTCGATAGGGAAGAGATTAACCCGGATTGTTCATTAGCTGAATTTAACCCATCCCCCCTCCAACTCCCCCCTTGAAGGGGGGAGAGTATGCCACTGTACATGCCTTTTCCCCTCCCCTTCAAGGGGAGGGTTGGGGTGGGGATGGGGGAAGAATTTCCCAATGGATAGTGGGGATTAAGGAAGGCTGCTGCAGGCCCGGGCGGGCGACTGGAACGCCGCCCGTCCGTCACGTTCAGTTGTTTTGAACCACGATCTTGGGAAAGACTGCACTGTGATCCTGCGCCATGTCCGCGACTTTGACCGCGATGCGCCGGGCAATCTGCTTGTAAACCTTGGCAATATTGCCGTCCGGGTCAGCCACCACGGTCGGCGTGCCGGAGTCGGCCTGTTCGCGTATGCGGATGTCCAGCGGCAAGCCGCCGAGAAATTCGGTGTTGTAATCCGCGCACATTTTCTCGCCACCGCCTGCACCGAAGATATGTTCTTCATGCCCGCACTGGCTGCAAATATGCGTGCTCATATTTTCGACGATGCCGACAATTTTAATGCACACCTTTTCAAACATCTTGAGTCCCTTGCGCGCATCCAGCAGCGCGATGTCCTGCGGTGTGGTAACGATCACCGCACCGGTAACCGGCACTTTTTGCGCGAGCGTCAACTGGATATCACCGGTGCCGGGGGGCAAATCCACCACCAGATAATCGAGGTTGTCCCACTTGGTCTGATGCAGCAGTTGATCGAGCGCCTGGGTGACCATGGGACCGCGCCATACCATGGGCGTATCTTCTCCATCGATCAGGAAGCCGAGAGACATGGCCTGAAGTCCATGATTGCTCATCGGTTCCAGCATGTTGTCATCCGCAGAATTGGGCTGACCGGAAATACCCAGCATGGTCGGTTGCGATGGTCCGTAAATATCCGCATCCAGCACACCGACTCGCGCGCCCTCGGCTGCCAGCGCCAGCGCCAGATTCACCGCAGTCGTGCTCTTGCCTACGCCGCCCTTGCCGCTCGCCACGGCGATAATGTTCTTGACGCCCGCCACCAGTTTCACCCCGCGTTGCACCGCATGCGGCACCACTTTGCTGGACACGCTGACGCTGACTTTACCCGCACCCGGCAAGGCGGATGACAAATGCGCTTCGACCATAGACTTGATTTCGTCCCAGACACTCTTTGCCGGATAACCCAACAGGATGTCCAGTGAGATATCGTTGCCGTTGACCTTGACGTTTTTGACCGACTTTCCGCTCACGAAATCCTGTTTAGTGTTCGGGTCGATCAGGTTCTTCAATGCATTCTGCACATCAATTTCGGTAAAACTCATCATTTACTCCTGTTTATTAAAGGGTCGAAAGCGCCCTGAATTCAGTTGACTAAAACAGTCGGCATTGTAACGAAAGTTGCGTGCCTGTGTAAGATTAACTTTAGCCATGCCGTCCCTTATAGCAACGGGCTGCGGCATGTACCACCTCGGAATAGGGGATATCCGCCAGTGCGCCCCACTGTCGCAAGCTGCCGTCTAGCAACGCATCCACATTCTCCACCTCGGCACTGTCATTCAGGACGTACTGCATGCCCTGCAACCCGCCACATTGAACCCTTTTTTCCTGGGCATGCGGCAAAGGCGCGGTCATATCGGATTTGCCCAACGCAAATGCAAAGGCACGCCGCAAGTGCAGGTGCAATTCCCTGCAACGTGAACGACTGGCTAGCGTCTGGCAGGAGACCAGTTCACGTTCGGCAATCTGTATGCGCTCCGAGCGGTAGCATGAGACACAACGCGTCAGCACAGCCTTCTCGAACGGACAGGAACGTTCGAGCACTGCGGCCATGCTCTGCCGGAAGGCAGACTCATCCATACGTGTTAATCGTCTCCCAGTTCAGGAGGTACATCGCGCACTTCGTTGAGTAAATCTTCGGCATGCAACTCGGAATCAGCATGAATCATTTTGACAATCGCTGACGATCCTTCGCTGAGTTCGGAGCGCAATTGTTTGACTCTCGCAGACGCATCACGATAACTATCGTGCTGCTCCAGATTTTTCAGAAGCCGTATCGGCTGCGGGGTAATTCGATAAATATAGTAAGGCATAATTACTCGTTCGATTCCTGTAAAAATAGCCAAATACGGCAAACACGACGTCAGACTGACGTAACGCGACGAATACGAGCCCGGGCTTACGGTCGTTTCAGAAAAGTAATGACATTGGAACCGGGTGCGTTTTTGCTGCCACAACTGCCCTCGCCGACTCCGGCCTCCTGTTCTGCTTCATGCAACAGGTTGATGACATCCACATAATGCTTCTGCTTCACCATCATCAACGCGGTGTAGTCTCCTTCGTTGCGCGCCTGCACATCCGCACCCGCCTTCAGAAGACATTCGACTACATCGGTTTCACCGTATCCCGCCGCCAACATCAGCGGTCGTACTCCATAGGTAATGGGCGCCTCGATATTAGCTCCGGCCGCAATCAGCGTTTGTACCACGTCAGCAAATCCGCGTTTCAACTCGGCATTAAAAACGGCCCTGCTCAGGGCTGTCCAGCCACGTTCCGCGCAGGCATTGACATCGGCTCCCGCCGCTATCAGCGCCTGCACCATGGGTAGCTTACCCGCATACGCGGCCAGCATCAGCAAGGTATCGCCCTCTTCGTTCCGCGCATTGACGTCTGCTCCGGCAGCCAGCAGTCGCTGTACTGTCGGCACATCACCCGTTTTCACTGCCTCAAACAACTCTGTAACCATGTGACTCTCCTGACTGTTGATACTCAGCGAGTGCTATGACTCGCTGCTTACACTATTTCTTTACGGTATTTTGTAACGCTTTGCGTATCGCTTCCGGCGAGTCCATGATGTTCATGAAACTGTTCTTACCCATCATGCTCAGGTCGGGAAAATTGATTGCGATACGATAGCGCGCATACAGTGCATAGACTTTGTTGCCCGATACCAGCACTTCATAGGGCAGATGCGCAGTGGACTTCAGATTACGGAAATCGATCTCTTTCATGATGAAATTATCATCCATGTATTTTGCATCGCCGCTGCCCTTCATTGCCACGCCGAACACGCTTTCCTTCTTGCCCGGAATATCGACGCGATAGACCTTGGAGATGCCGTTGGTGTTGCTCGACA
>JAURZN010000221.1 GCA_030653355.1 Gallionella sp.
TTGTCGATAACGGCCTGCTGCGCCTGAATGAGGCCGAACAGGTAATGGAAACCTTTGCGCAGAATCTGGGCGTGAAAGTGATACATGTCGATGCCAGTGCCGAGTTTTTGCATCATCTGACCGGCGTGACCGATCCTGAGCAGAAGCGCAAAGTCATCGGGCGTGAATTCGTCGAAGTATTTCAGCGCGAATCGGCCAAGTTGTCACAAGCCAAATGGCTGGCACAAGGGACGATCTATCCCGACGTGATCGAATCGGCGGGTGGCAAAAACAAGAAGGCGCACACCATCAAATCGCATCACAATGTCGGCGGCCTGCCGGAAAGCCTGCATCTTAAGTTGCTGGAACCCTTGCGCGAATTGTTCAAGGACGAAGTACGCGAACTCGGCGTTGCACTCGGTTTGCCGCACGGCATGGTGTATCGTCATCCCTTCCCGGGCCCCGGTCTGGGAGTGCGTATTCTGGGTGAAGTGAAGAAGGAATATGCAGACTTGCTGCGCCGCGCCGATGCCATCTTCATGGAAGAACTGAATGCCACTGTGGATGAAAACGGCCTATCCTGGTATGCGAAAACCTCGCAGGCTTTCGTAGTGTTTTTGCCGGTCAAGAGTGTCGGTGTGATGGGCGATGGCCGCACTTACGAATGGGTAGTCAGCCTGCGCGCGGTGCAGACGCAGGACTTCATGACCGCGCACTGGGCGCATCTGCCTTACGAGTTGCTGGGGCGCGTCTCCAACCGCATCATCAACGAAGTGCGCGGCATCAACCGCGTGGTCTATGATATCTCCGGCAAGCCGCCTGCTACGATTGAGTGGGAGTGATTTGAAGTCTGGCAACGACCAGTAAATACAAGCAGAGAATAATCATAAGACCCCGTTTTTACGGGGTTTTTTGTTTTTTGTCTGGCAATGTCTGGTAACGACAAGTAGGGGCAAGCAAGTTTTTTTCATGGTTTTATCAATGGTATAATTTTCCTTGATACCATTCGTCCAGTGCAATACCATTGCAAAAAACACGGTTCGACAATGGTATTAAATAAGATAAAGCTCAATAAATACGTGGGTTGTAGCGGTTTTTATGAGCTTTTATAATCATGGTATCAAATTGCGGAGTGAGCATGCTGACAGATACAAAATTACGGAATCTCAAGCCAGAAGCCAAGGCGTATAAGGTCAGTGACCGTGACGGCCTATATGTCACCGTTTTGACCACCGGCACGGTATCGTTCCGCTATAACTACAGCATCAATGGGCGGCAAGAGACGCTTGTGATCGGGCGCTATGGTGCAGGAGGGCTGACATTGCTGGAAGCCAGGGAGAGACTTTCATTGGCGAAAAAAGAGCTTGTCGCTGGCAAATCACCATCCAGAGCCAAGGCGAGAGAAAAGCAAAAATCTAAAGGGGCTGATTCTTTTAGTGAATGGGCGGAGCTATGGCTTAAGAATCACCAGATGGCAGATTCAACCCGCGATATGCGGCGATCAGTCTATGAGCGTGACCTCAAGGAGCCGTTCGGCAAGCTCAAGATGGGTGAAGTATCTCATGATGACTTGCGCGCTTTGTGTGAAAAGATCGTAGCTAGAGGCGCGCCGGCCACGGCGGTACATGCACGTGAGGTTGTGCAGTCGGTTTATCGCTATGCGCTGGAGAAAGGGCACAAACATGACAATCCGGCTGACTTAGTGCGGCCAACCTCTATCGCCAGATTTCAACCCAAAGATCGGTCGCTATCGCCAGCAGAGATTGGTGTGATGTATCAGTACCTGGAGCACGTTTCTACAGCGCCTACAATCAGGCTTGCGGTAAAACTGTTGCTGTTGACCATGTTGCGTAAATCAGAGTTGGTTGAGGCCGTATGGACAGAGATCAATTTCACTGATGCGCTTTGGACTATCCCAAGTGAGCGAATGAAGCGGCGCAACCCGCACAACATTTACCTGTCGAGACAGGCCTTGGATATCTTCGTCGCTCTTAAGACTTGCGCAGGCGGCTCACGTTACGTTTTGCCATCACGCTACGATCCTGACATACCGATGAGTAAGGCGACCTTGAACCAAGTTACCAAGCTGACTTTTATGGCCGCGCAGAAAGATGGTAAGACGCTGGACAAATTTGGGCCGCATGATTTGAGACGGACGGCATCGACGCTACTGCATGAGGCAGGATACAACACGGACTGGGTTGAGAAATGTCTGGCTCATGAGCAAAAGGGTGTGCGCGCTGTTTACAACAAGGCTGAGTATGCAGAGCAGCGGCGCGTGATGCTGCAAGACTGGGCGGACATGATAGACAGGTTTGCTACACGCCCCTAAGCCATGGGGCTGGCGGAAGTAATGCTGCGGATTTTCGTTGTTCGATCCAGGCTTCAATTTCTTGCAAGTCCCACGCAACCAAACGCGTTGTGATAGAAAATCGCTGTGGAAACTCCCCTCGTTTTTCCATATTGAGAATTGTTCTTTCTGAAAGAGGTACGATTTTGAGGAGACGCTTGCGGTTAATCAGTGCCTTCCCCGGTTTTTTCATTTCCTCGAATGTCAGGTCTCGTGCGTTCATTTTGTCCTCTCCTTGCTGCATGCTTTTTTCGTATTCATAGTCCAGACTTGCTTAAATCTGCGTATTAGAAAAGCTTGAAATATCTGTTGAGGAGAAATCATCCCAGTCTCCCCGATTTTGCCTTGAGTGCAATTAACCTAATTTCATCCAGTACCTTGTCCGTTTGTTGCATGGCAGATCGCATGGCTACAGCCTCTTCAAATGGTGCGGTGATGTCGTATCCCTCACTGCACAGTTGATTCAGCAGCAACATGAGCGGCGACTTGAACTGCGTTGGATCAGATAGCATCGACAGCGACAGGCATGCTTTGTCAGCATCCGGTGCAACAAAGTGCGCTTGATCTAGCATGGCGCGTGGGTACTGGTATCGCGTACCGGGCAACGTATCGTTCCTGGGCAGCGTGGCAAGAAAGGCTACCGCTTCGAGAAAGTGCTCTGCCGGCAACTCACCACAACTGCCAATCTCGAAATGATCGTTGAAGCGACTCCAGATATCGGCGCGAACCACATCGGTGTTTTCTCCGCGCTGGGAGACGATCTGCTGCAAGGCGTTCTGTTGGACATGGGAGAGGACGCGCGCATCATGTGGTGTGGTGCAGCCCCCTGTTTTTCTGATTGCGGGCAGGATTTCTTTCGTCACCTTGACCTCGAAGGCTTGCGCTTCTTCTTCGTGAGAATTGATGATTAAGCGGTAGAGGTTTCCTTCGTTGAGGTAGGTTAATCCCTGATTTTCACCTTCAGCATGTGAGCCGTGTTTCGCGATCCCCTTTTCACGGCAGTATTTTTTGATGGCATCGCTGTCGTTGCCATAGCCTAGAACAGCACAAACGTCCCTGGCAGAAAACCACGTCTCACCGTTGTCATCGACGAAGACGTGGATTTGAGCGCCATTAAAACTGAATACGTCGAGTGTGGCAGGACTTGTCATAGTGCTAACCACCTGCATGGCCCGATTAAATCGTTCTTACGTGCTGCCAAACTCGGCTGCGGATATGAACTGGCGTGGTCATTTTGTCCTTGTATTTTGTTTGTGCCGACTGTACAGCCGAGGTGATCGATAAGCTTAACCATTGAGCTTTTTCTCCATATTCCACTGGCTGATAATTCCCTCAAACACTTCGCTACCGTTATCTACGAAAGTATGCGGTTCGCGCTGCGTCATGTAACACAGTCGCAATGCATTCATCAGGTGCTCAAAATTCTCTGGATCAAGCGTCCCTATATCGCTCACGTCTGCTTTGACGCGATAACCGTTGTAGAGTGAGGCGAGAAACTGTGCGAACACGCGCGAACTACCGCAATCGCGCTGTGCCCACATAACGCAATGCTTAAGACTCTTTGTGCATTCCTGAATCGACGCATTACGTACCTCCTCAGCTCGTTCCCATGAATCTGCGCTCATAAACGCCATAAGTTTTGCCTGCTCACCTTCCTCGATGGTGAGGCTGAATGTCACCATCTTGGGTGGCGGTGGAATTATCTTTTGTTCGGCCATATCAAACCTCTTATGCTGGATTTGTGAAAAGTATAGATTTGCTTTACATTAAAAGTCAACTAAAAATATACTTTTTGGCGCTTTAATGTAAATGCTAACTAATTACTTGGGATATATGGGTATTTTCATGAGGCTGGATTCAATCAAAAAACATTGAGGGTTTCTGTAACGCTCAAGCTAAAACTTGCAGGAGAAAATATTCTTAAAGTGCGCGCTAGGGTTTGATGATGGCGGAAATGGCGGCCTCACGCTGGATGCCAGGTAAGCGTTTGCTATGGATGTGACGATGGTGAAATTAACGATGGCGGCAAGACAGTAATGCGCTGAATGGCAAGCGGCATCAGCTTAGATAATTGTCATGTGGGGTGATGCGGTATTCGAGAAAGTCGCCGTATGCAGTGATGAATACTTTAGGGCTTTTGTGCGCAAGTGCGTCAATTTTCACATGCGGTTAAAGCGTGGATATTTTCTGGCAAAAGTGGATGAAATCATTGCTAAAGCCAAGGCTACAGCTGACTCTGTATGTGGTGTAAGCCTAGGCCGAAAGAAGAGTTTTGGGCTTTCGCTTGATCAAAACAGCTTGAGCTGAATCTGAAGCACGATGACGTTATTTGGTGCCGTTGAGTAATTTTTCAGGCGAGATGAGTTCAGTATAGAAATCCCCTTCTCGCGTTAGAGCTGCGACGGCGCTATCGGGAAGTGGTTGAGCCACAGCAAGCAATTTCTGTATTGATGGTCTGGTAAGTGCAAAGTTGTTGTCAACCTCGCCAGCGATAAGCCAGTCAAAGGAAAACTCCAGGTGTTTTCTAAGCGCTATTAAACGATCCGTGGGGGGTGTTGCGATGCCTATTTCCCACTGAGACACGGATGCCTTGCTCACGCCGCACAGTTCACCGAATTTCTCCTGTGAAAGTGTGTTGCGCTCGCGCAATTGTCTGATTCTGGCTCCTATAGTCATTTTTTTATTGTACAACGATTTTATTCATTAAAAATCTAGTAATAATTGACTTTTGTATTTAGTATAAATATACTTTAGGTGTGAATATGTCAATTATTTCTATATCGACCGTTGTTGTCCGGTCTCTTGCGCTCGGTTTATGTCGGGTCGCAGTTTCTCAGCTGACGCGTGTGCCAGCAGAGAGCGCTACCGATGGCGAGCGATTGACTGGCATTAGCAACGAAAGAAAATCATGAGACAACGCACAATCAGCGATTTTTTCTGGCGTGATCCAGAAATATCTGACCTAAGCCAGGAAGACAAAGCAACCCTGCTATATTTTTTAACCTCGCCGTCGTCAAATATCATCGGTGCTTACCAGGTAGTCTGGATGATTGCCGCAGCAGAAATGGGCTGGACGAAGGATCAGTTATTAGTGGTCGTCAAAAGACTCAAAGCCAAAGGGTTAATTGATTTCAACGACACAGGTTGGGTTTGGGTTAAGACGTGGTGGAAACACAACTCTGCCAAGGGCGCATTCTCTCCAAAGTTGCTAGAAAATGCCAAAAAACAATGCGCTGCAATACCTTCCGAATGGCGAAATGATTTCGTCGAATCATTGGAATCCGTTGGAATAAATAGGGTATCCATAGGGTATCCATACGTTACCCAATACCCGATAGATAGCCTATCCATAGGGCATGAATACCCTACCGATACCCTATCAAACCCGGAAAATACGGGGAAAAATACCCCACCGATACCCTATTCATACCCTATCGATAGGGTGTCCCATACCGTACCCCATACCCCGCCCCCTAACACTACAATATTCAATATTCAATCTACAACCACCACAACTACCAGCGCCCCGGAATACGATGCGTCACTCCAAGCTCAAAAAACAGTGGTGGTGAATGATTTAATTTTCCCACCTGGAATAACCCCAGAGCAATGCAGCGCCATCCAGACGCTGCTCACCAGCAGCGGGGTAGCGCCTAGTGACTGGCAGTCCATCCTCGATGAAATGCACGGCGCACAACTTGTCGTTCCCATCGGAAATCCAGTGGGGTACGTTCGAGGCATCGCCAAGCGAGCTTCAGAAGGCTCGTTTGCCCCCGAACGTGGATTGGCGGTAGCGAACCAGCGGGAAATGCGCAGAAACCTGGAGCGGCAAGACGCTTTGCGGATTAGCGCACAGCACAAAACTCAAGCCGTCGAAATTCAACTTGACCAGTTACCAGACCATCTTCGTAAATCTTTAAGCCGGATTTTAGCCAGCAAAGCCAGAGAGGCCACAGGTGCATAACTCGCTCCAAAAAGACATCGTCACACTCAACCGACGATACCTCCTGCTCGTCAAGCAAATGGCATCCGCAAAGCATCCGTTGCTTTGCGTCAGCGTTCCAAAGTATCTCGCCAAAAAAGTGAGCGACATGACGCTTGAGGAGATAGACCGACTGGCGGAAGACATGATTGCACCGTGCTTCTACATGAATCTGGACGAGACTACTTTCAACCAAATGGAAGCGCAAAAAGTCGGTGCGCACCGCAAAGCCTACATGACAAACGTTTTAGTTACCCGGCTACAAACCGATGAGCAACGATAACCAATTCATCAAAACCCGAATCCTCGCGGCATCCCTAATCAAAGACGGGATGCGCATTGCCCTTGCGCATTCAATCACGGGCCTGTCTTGGAGAACGCTACGCGAGCTATGGGAGGAAATCCATGGATCAGACGTCCCACCGCCAGGCCGAATGCCTTGCGACACACTGGCTTATATCAAAAATGGTCAGTCGCCTCTTTCACTCTCTACGGTGGTCTCCGTCTATTTGTCCGCAGAAAAAGAACATCGAACACCCACGGATGCTTTTTCTCAAGCATGGGAAATTGCCAAGCTGTTCTCGGTTGACGGTAAAAAAATCGACATCAATGCTGCGTGGTACGCAATCCGGGACGTTAAAGCAGGACTGCTGTTTTGGAGTAAGTGCAGGAATTGCAAAGCAGAACATATTTTTGATACAGGAACCAAAAAACCCAGTAAATGCCCTTATTGTGGAACGACAGGCAGCAAGATGCTGGAGGTGGCTCAATGACGTTTCGCACTCGCACCATTGTCTTCACCAGCGCAATGCTGCTCTCACAACTCGCGCAACTTGCCAGTGCTGCCGACCTTGGATGTTTTGCGCAAGCATCATCGCGCTATAGCATTCCAGAGGAGCTCCTTCGAGCAATCTCCAGAGTTGAATCTGGCGGCAACCCTGTGGCCATAAACAATAACAAAAATGGCACTTTCGATATTGGTCACATGCAAATTAACTCCGCATGGCTGCCAACCCTCGCTAAATACGGGATCACCAGAGACCGCTTAACAGACTCGTGCGTCAACACTCATGTTGGGGCCTGGATATTGGCGGGCAATTTTCACCGTATGGGGTACGGGTGGAAAGCGGTTGGCGCGTACAACGCAAAATCGCCGGTCAAAGCCGCCGCCTACGCAAGACAAGTTGCGGACATTCTTCGTTATGAAACACAACAAGGAAATCAAATTGACTAAGCACCGCGCCGTCATCGTGATCTTATTGACATCGTGCGCGATGTTATCGGGCTGCGGAAATCTATTTAAGAGCCGCCTGGATAGCATTGCGGCGAACAGCCAGCCGAGCATCGGCTACCTTGACGGCAAATACAGAATTTGCCGCGAAAACTGTCCCAAACGCACACCCAAGGAATTGGATGATTCAGATTCTTGGACAAGCTCAACCTTGTTGGTTGCCAACAAACAGGCGACCACAAATCCGTCTCAAGCTCCGCTGCAATCAACAGAAAAGCCCGCCAATGCAACCGACAAGACTACCGAAACCTTTGAGGTGTATTTCGGTTTTGGTATGAGCAAACCAAACCGCAACGGGCAAAAAGAACTAGATCGCTTTGTGCGGCTTGCGTCCAAACAAAGCATCAGCCTCATTGAATTGACTGGGCAAACCGATGACATCGGAACTCAAGATTACAACAACAGGCTGGCGTTCAAGCGTGTTCAGTTTGTTACTCGGTGGCTCAAGTCACACGGCATAAATACGACGATTTCCACTTCATCCAAGGGGGATTGCTGTCACCCCGCGCCATACAACAAAGAGGAATTGATACTCAAGGAAAAGCGGCGAGTGTCAATCAAGGCGCAGCAAAATCAACAATAAAGAACGGGGGGTGCAATAAGAGCGTGACGATAAATTACATAAACGAAAACAGCTCTGGCAATTGATAGCCAGATGAAAGTTAAGGTTCACCCAAGGAGAAACTATATTGATTAAATCAAAAAAATTCATCTTTGATCTCGTCGCAGCAGGCGGTTTCATCGCGCTGGGCATGTTTGTGCCGGGTTCGACTTTGACTGACGCAAACGGATTCGCCGCCAATATCGCCGGTATTTCGACTGGCTTAGGTATTGGTTGGCTCATCAAAACATTTATTGATTACACAAAGGAAGTAAAAAATGAAAGCAAAAGCAATTGATCTGCGCATCCTCGCCTTGTTGGGTGCGATGTTTCTACCCACTTTCGCTGTAGCCGGTACGACGGGAACGGAATTCTTGACCTTGTACACATGGATCAATGGTGTGGCGACTGGCTATGCCGGCCGCGCAATCGCCATTGCAGCAGTGGTGATTGGTGCCTTGCTGTCTGTCGCAAAAGGCAATCCGATCCCTATTCTCGTGGGTGTCGGCTTTGCGATTTTCTTGCAATACACACCGACGATTGTTAACGGAATTATGACCGCTACCATCTAGTGATGTTTGATTTCTGTTGCCCGTGATGTGTTTTATTGCGGGCAACAGCCCACGAAAGGACGTAATCAATGAAGGCAGGATACATACCTCGCACACTCGATCAGCAGGAGAAATTCCTGTTGTGGGACATTGACCAATTCATTATTGCCATCCTGATTATGGGCACAGGGGTGTCGCTTGGCATGATGATTGGCGGCATTGTGGCGGGCAGCGTATCCGCATGGCAGTACGGAAAATTCAAAGCCGGTAAGCACCAAAAGTTTGCGGTTCATGCGATGTACTGGTGGTTACCCAGCAGCTTGTTTGTCAAAACGCGCACAACTCCATCATCAGACCAGCGATATTTTTTAGGCTAAACAGTGATACCAGAAAAATTTATTACAACAAGCAGCAACAAAGCCAGAGAGATTACTTTTCTTCGATTAGTAGTTGGCGCGCTTATTGTCATTATTGTGATTGAAGGCGCGACGCTATTCAGAACATTGGGCATGGAACGAACCGTACTCGTGCCGCCGACGATTGAGAAGAGCTTTTGGGTATCGGGCGAGGGCGTATCAAAAAGCTACCTTGAGCAGATGGCGTACTGGTACGCCGGACTCGCATTGAACGTTACTCAGACCACAGGCAATTACCAAAAAGACCTTTTCTTGCGTTATTCAACGCCGGCAGGCGCGGGACAACTAGCGGCAGAAATGACAGCCAGACTGGATTTTCTTGCCAAAAATAACGCTGCCACCCTATTTACAGCGCAGACATTAAACACCGACGAAAAACTAATGAAGGTTGCGATCACCGGCGACTTGGACACCTTCGTAGGAGACAAGCGCATCTCGACCAGGCGCACTATTTATGTGATTGGTTTCAGGTACATAAACGGGAGACTTTTTGTTAATGAGTTCAAGGAAACAAATGAAAAAGATATTTTTGGTGTCAGCACTCCTGGTAAGTAGTTTTCAGTGCCTGGCCGCTCAGATTTTGTATCAAGGCTCACCCACAGAGTCAACAACGGCCACCGTGTCGCGCAACGAACCTAATCTAATCACGGTGGACGGTCGCAAGATCAAGCGTATCTATGGCGCAGAAGGCTTGTTTACGGTCACGCCCGAACCAGAAACGGGCGCGGCTTGGCTTAAACCAACCGCCGACAAGCCAATGATGAGCGTCTTCATTACCGACGAAGAAGGCCAGCATTACAAGCTGCTGCTAAAGGTGGAAGATATTCCTGCGGAAACAATTATCGTGAAAGGCGGAAACAAGCAACCCGGCCTCGTAATAAGCAAAAGAAACGAGCCTCGCAATGATGACATCATGAACACGGTCATCGCGCTTTTCAATGGCGATGGCGATGCAAAAAACGAAACCATCTCGCTATGGAAAGGCACCAGGTTCGAGTTAATCAGAACGCTCGATTTAAGGGGGATTCGTGGTGAGTCCTACCTGCTCACCAATACATCCAATAAGCCCATTATTATGGACGAACGGGAGTTCTACCGCGCCGGTGTGCAGGCCGTGTCGATAGAAAATCCGACACTCGAAGCCGGGCAGACCACACAAGTCTTTATTGTTAGCGAGGTTGAATAATGGCCTCCCTATCAGAAAAATTTGCCAACATGACTCCCAAAACTCGCCAATACATCATGTTGGGAGGCGCAGGTGCGGGGTTAATGGCGTTGGTTCTCGGCAGCGTATCTCTTATGGATAGCCAGCCTTCGGTCGCGCCAGTGCCGACCACATCAGCCGAACAGCAAGCCACCAACATCTCAACGCCGGGTGCAGCCGCAGACCCAAAGGAGGTGTGGATGACGCAATCTGCCGCACAAATGAAACAGATGGATGATGTCGTCAAAGAGCTGAAGCAGCAAATGGCAGCGATGGAAGCAAAATCAGGAGTAATGCAGACCGGACAACCCGAGTCATTGTTGCCGCCACTGCCGCCTATCCCGCCGCCGGTAGCACCAATAACACAGCTACCTTTAGCGACTGGCGAGCCACCCAGAGTTTTGTCAGAACCCGCTCAGCCTAAAGAGCCGGGTATCGCGTTGTTTGAGGTGAGCCAGACCGCCAAACCCACCACACCCGCACAGCAAGACACAAATGCCGGTTATGTACCAGCCGGATCGTTTGTGCGTGTTGCACTCTTGGGAGGCCTCGACGCACCAACAGGTGGGCAGGCGCAAACCAACCCCCATCCAATCCTGATGCGCACTCAGGACAATGCATTTTTGCCAAACCGCTACCGATTTGAAATCAAGGAATGCTTCATTCTGGCATCGAGTTACGGAGACATCAGTTCGGAAAGAGCGTTTGGCCGACTCGAAAATTTGTCGTGCGTTCGCCGCGATGGTAGGGCCGTGGATATTCCGGTTAAGGGATATGTCGTGGGCGAAGATGGAAAAGTCGGGATGCGGGGGCGGCTTATCAGCAAGCAAGGGCAGGTGCTCGCCAACGCATTGTTGGCGGGCATAGGCTCAGGGATTGGTCAGGCCTTCCAGAATAGCTCATCCACGCAATCAATCAGTCCGCTTGGAACAACCTCAACGGTCAACCAAGGACAGCAATTACAAAACGGCATCAGTTCTGGCGTGGGCAAAGCCCTGGACAGACTGAGTAAGTATTACATCGACCTTGCAGAAAAACTGTTTCCTGTGATTGAAATTGATGCAGGGCGAACAGTTGAGGTGGTCTTCACCAAAGGCTTCTCAATGGATGATTTAAGCCAGGACCCGTCAATCGGAACGTATAGCGACATTTGGCAGCGCGGACGAAAAGTGATGGGTAAGGCACTTGATCCTTCCGAACCTCAATAAATAGGCTAGCCGTTCCGCAAAGGTGTGTAAAAACAGACAGGGAATCGCGCGATGATTTCTTGGCTTAAATTTCTCGCTAAAAAACCCTACTCAGAAATTGATGAGAGGATAAAAAACCTTGTCGATACCATGAATGCTACTGGCG
>JAURZN010000222.1 GCA_030653355.1 Gallionella sp.
CGCCAGTAGCATTCATGGTATCGACAAGGTTTTTTATCCTCTCATCAATTTCTGAGTAGGGTTTTTTAGCGAGAAATTTAAGCCAAGAAATCATCGCGCGATTCCCTGTCTGTTTTTACACACCTTTGCGGAACGGCTAGCATCCCTTGTGGCAGCGTTTTGATATGTTGCTGACAAAATTCAATTCAGCCGCGTCTTACAGCGGGCCGGCTGCCATACGCCTGTTACGCGCCACCTGCGGTCAGCCGAAACACACCGGCATGTATACGGCAGCCAATGACAATTGCTATTTGATGGACAGCTTGAGAAACAGCGGTTTTGAGACAAACATGGCCTTGAATCATAACGGCAAGTTCGATGACTTTCTGGGGACAGTCAGGGCACACGGGCGCTTGAGCGCGGCACCCATGACGCTGAGCGGCCTGAATGTAGCACAGCGCGCCTTTGATAACGCACCGGTATATGACGACATGGAAGTGCTTAATCGCTGGCTGGAAACACGGGAGAAATCATCCAGCTCACGCGTCGCGCTTTTTTACAACACGGTGAGCCTGCATGATGGCAATCATTTTCCAGGTGCTGAGTCCTTGCCGAACACATTGCAGACCTACAAGAAGCGGCTGCGCACCTTCCTGGACGAAATGGAACAATTCATGCAAAGCCTGGAGAAATCCGGCCGGCGTGCAGTTGTCGTCATGGTTCCGGAACACGGAGGAGCGGTACGTGGAGATAGCAGGCAAATATCCGGCTTGCGTGAAATCCCCACGCCTGCCATCACGCTGGTGCCCGTTGGCATCAAAGTCATCGGCGGTAATACTCAGCGCAAAGGAGACACACTGCTGCTTGACCAGCCGACCAGCTATCTGGCGATTTCGCATATCGTGGCGCGCATGCTGGAAAACTCACCTTTTACCAGTGATACATTCGCTCCGTCCGACTATGTAGAGAATTTGCCACCCACCCAATTTGTCGCGCAAAGCCAAAGTGCCACGGTGATCGAAGAAAATAACCAGCTATACCTGAAACAGGGATCATCCGGCTGGGAGAAATATAGCGTACGCAACTAAAGCTGTTGAACAATGCCATTCTGTGCAGCGCCGCGATGACCGGGCGAGCGCACGACTGGTGTGCGCCAAAAACTCAGACCAGATACAACCACAGCCTGCTAACGCTTGGACTTCTTCGCCTTAGGTGCAGCGCTTTTCCATAGCGGAGGGGGTTCAGGCTGTCGGGTCTGGTTATAATTGACCGCCAGTTCCGCCGCGACCTGTCGCAACAGCAGCTCGGCTTCCGCATTATTCCCCTGTCTGACCAGCGCATCGGCGCGGTCAATTTGCACATGAGCCCAGGCCATTTTTTGCAACTTACCCATCTCAGTGGTACGCGAGACGGGTGAAATCTTGTCCAGCGTATGCAAGGTCTCCCACCACAGGCGCTGGGTTGCATACAACTGCGCGCTGGCATAGAGGGCATCCGGCAAATCAGGAGTCGCCGCCAGCACGCTATCTATCTGCAGCCGCGCTTTCGCCATCTCGCCCGCACTCTGGTAAATCCTTGCAAGATCGAGGCGCGCGCTCATGCTGCCGGGGTTCTTCAACAGACTGTCTTCCAGTGCCGAGCGTGCATCTTCATTGTCTCGTGTCTTGGTCGCATGCAATGTCTGAACCGGGGCCGTGCGCCTGGACTGGCTCGCCGGATGAGTAGGCTCAAGCGTATACAATTTTTTCCTTAGCTGGTCGGCCAAGTCACTGCGACCGCGATCTTCCCAGTATTGTGCCTGCTCATCCAACTCAACCCGGGTCGGCGCCACACTACCAAGTGTTCGAGCGTTTTCCGAAGCGCTGAATTTACCTTGCACAGGATCATCGGTTGCAAGCAGGCTCATCTGCCGGTCAGCGGCTGCGATACGTGCTGCCGCATCCCTGCCCGTGCCTGCTATGGCGGGTGCGGGTCTGGCCTTGTCGGCCAGATCAGTGCGACCACGTGCCTCCCAGTACGCCGCCTGTTCATCCAGCTCCTGTTGACTGGGTGCTGCAGCAGGCAACGCCGCGTCGGGTTCAGGCATACCGGCTTGCGCACGGACGGCGGAGTCATTGCGTGCGATGACCTTCTCAGCTATCGCAATACGCTTGCTGGCAACGGAATTTTTGCCCAGCACTGTATCGCCCTGCTCAGTCATAAGCAAAACAGGCTGAGCTGGCACTTTGGCAGCCAGATCGCTGCGGCCGCGCTCTTCCCAGTACTGCACGCGGTCAAGCGATTCCTGTTTGGATGGCCGGGCAACAAGCGCTTGAACATTTTCTTCCAGTGTCACGCGCTGTTGACTCTCCGCAGCCGGTGTATTTTCGGCTGCTTTTATCGCCGCCACGCGTTCCGTAACGACACTTGCAGCCTGTGTTTCAGGCTTACTGCTTACAGTGAATCTTGGCTTGTCGGCCATTTCCGTGGCCGTGACAACAGGCTTGTTGCTCACCACCACAGCGGGTTGTTCCACCGGAGCTAATTCCTTGCGTATTTTCGCGGACAAATCAGCACGCCCACGACTGTCCCAGTACTGTGCCTGATCAAGCAATTCCTGCCTGGATGGCTGATCGCTAAGCAGCAGCGATCCTCCCGGAGTCGGGGCCATGTCGGGTTCTGGCAAAACGGGTTTGAATCCGCGCTGATAAAACTCCTGCCATTTTTCAGGTTGTACCGCTTGCGCAGTTAACGGCGGCGCGACTGTTGCCACTTTTCCCGGCAAGGTTTCAGGTGCAGTCAGGTTGATTGCGTTCGATGCCGTGTCCAGCGCTTTGGGCGCGACTGCAACCGACTGTTCAACGGCCTGTTCAATCCGGACATTTTCCATAGCGATCGCGGAAGCGGCTGGAGTCGATGACGGACCATCGGCTTGCAGCGCCGCACTGGCATTCGGTTCAGCCGTCAGCACGCTTTCTTTCAACCCGCTCTGGTAGAGATCGGCCCAGTCTTCGACTTTTCGGGCATCCCCTTCCGACTGAACCGCCACGACTGATTCCTGCGTTACGCGCTGCGCGGGCTCCGAAGCAGCTACGGCAGTCGCTTCGACAGTCGCGTGTTTATTCTGGGCAACCTCACCGCTTGCCACGACTTCACCGTTTGCCACGACCTCACTAGCATCGGGATTGGTCGGTTTCGCCGGCTCCACATGAATCGCTCCCTGATACCGCGCCAGCCCTGCCTGCGCCTGAGCATTACCCGGCTCGGCCAGCAGCAATTGCTGCCATGACTGAACCGCCATGTCGCTACGACCTACTTTCTCCCAATACCGCGCCCGCGCAGTCATGCCCTGCGTATCTGGCAGCTCTTGGGGTAATTCAGCTTGTTCCCGGGGCAATAAGCTTGCGACGGGTGTACTTTCGGGCAGCGCAGCCTCCTGTATAACCGCAGGGGTGACCGCGTTCTCAGGTACTGTCAGCAAGGTAGCCGCATGTGTATCAGGCAGCTCCCGGGACAATTCAGCTTGTTCCCGGGGCAATAAGCTTGCGACGGGTGCGCTTTCGGGCAGCGTAATCTCCTGTATAGGCGCGGGGGTGACATCACTCCCAGGCGCTGTCGGCAATATTGCCGCGTGTGTATCAACGATATTGTTTTCGATTTTGTCCACTTGCGATTCAGCGATTACCGCTGGCGCGCCCGCCTCAGGCAGCGCATTTAACGGAGGAGCAACAACCACTGGATTGTTCGTATCTGCATCCTTCACAACTGGCGATGAAGTATCTGGCGTAACGGCGTTATCATTGCTCGTATCCAGAGTATGATCAACCAGAGCCTGCGTTGCCGAAGCATCTGCCTGCTCGGCGCCTACGCCTGATTCACTGATTGCTGTGTTCTGTTTGGGAGCCGCCAGATAAGGTTCGGTCCAATCTTCCACTTTTCTGACCGGGGTCTCCGGTTCAGACGCGGGTACGGCCTCTACCGATTCGGCAGGCAAGTCAGAACCGCCCTGAGCAGCGCCGTTTTCCGGCCCGGCGACATCAGCGACTTGAAGTTCGGATTGCCTAGGTAGGGATTGCGCCTGATACCGTGCGATAGCTGCCAGCGCCTGCGCATTATCCGGCTCAGTCAGCAGCAATTGTTGCCAGGCCTGAACGGCCATATCGCTACGCCCCAGTTTATCCCAGTAAGTCGCCCTATCTATCAGAATTTTCTTTTCATGCGACATCTCGTTTGCCAGAACTGGCAACGAGTTGCACAAAACGGCGATCAGCGTAAACCGGGCTATTTTATTACGGAACATGATGACTTCCACTTTGCTGCAAGTTGCCCTTGCGAAGAAAAACTAAAACGATGCTCCATCCAGCCCTGGCCAAACAGCGTGAGCACCTGGTCGTAATAGCGTGGATTCTGCCCGATTAACTGGCCGCTTGCATCGCGTTGTGCAAGCAGACGATCCTGCTGCAAACGCAACGCCCCCTTATTCCCCATGGTAGAGAAATATGGCAGCAATGCAGCGGAGAAGCTAGGCGGACTGAAGCCGGACGTATCACCTGTTTGCGTATCAACAGTCAACGGCGGGAGGATTGCATGCCCGGGAATCAATCGATTCATGCCATACAGGATTTTTTTTAATTTCGCCGCCACAGGGTCTCGTTTGGATAACATGCCCCACCATAAATAAACACGGATGGCGTCATACGAACCCGTGCTTCCATGCTGCGGATCAGCCCTGTATCCCTTGCCGGGCACATATGCCGCCCAGTCGGGCACAAACCCATGCACACTCAGCGCCTCTAGCAACTTAAGGTTGCTGTTGATGATCTCCTGCCACGGTCCTGATGGATCGGTATTAGCAAAGGTTCGCAGCAATTGCACCGGCAAATAGCTTGGATTGATACGGCTACCGCCCTGCTCCAGATCAAATCCTATTTCAGCGGGCAGCAACATCGCGCCCAAACCCGGCAAGTCGCGTATCAGGATCAGGCGTATATTGGCCAGCATCATGTTACCCTGCGCCGTGTAGCGCGGTTCACGCCACAACCGCCCTGCTTCCAGCAAGGTATAGGCCAGCCAGGCATCTGCGTCCGCAGCCGAATTCGCATCAACCACGCCCCAATGTCCATCGGGGTTTTTCCCCCATTGCCAAGCGGGCAAGTGCGCCGTCAAATCTGCCGCAGCCAGATTTTCACGCGTCCATACCAGTATCCGGTCGAATGCATTGCGATCGTTGGCTACCAGCGAGAAAAACAGCGCATAGGCCTGTCCCTCTGACGTGCTATAGCGTTGTTCACTCTCATCGGCCAGCACCCGTCCGTCCAATTGAATAAAACGGCTGCTGAATGCACTCCACAACGGCCAATCGACACACGAACCGGCATGCGCCGACGGCATCACCAGCATCAGACACCAAACGAGCAGACTAGCGCCGCGACGGGTTTTTTGACCGATCGAGGCGAGCATGAATTATTTTCCCAGTCGTTTTGCTGAACGCATACGCAGATACCGGAAGGCCATTACCGCAACCAGCAGTGCTACCAGTCCTATCGCCAGCACCAGAAACCAGGGGTGCGATGAAGCATACCAACTCATTGCCGTCCACCACGGCAGGCTACCGACATAATAAGTCGGCCCCGTCTGAAAACCATCTATGCGTTTTCCGCTTTGCAGTACCAGATCGCCATGAAAAGCGGCGTTATATTTCGGATCGACCATGTAGCCGGTCAGCGCCGATATCTGCTCGGCACTGTCACCGGTAAACACCACGACGCTGCGGCCGCTCTTCAAAGGCGATTCAAAGGCGACCAGAGCACCCAGCCCGCCATCGCCTTTACTGATCAAATCACCCGCGCGATGCATGGCATCTTCCAAATCACGATTTTCCCAGCGTGACAGCAAGCGTTCAAAAGGCCCCGGCAACCTGAGGTTGTGCGTACCATTTTCCAGCAGCGGATGCACTTTGTCCGCCCAGCGCTCCAACAGGGGTTGCTTGCCAGCCGAACCGATCAGAATCAAATCCTTGTTGGCATTTTCTTCGACACCGGCCGCCGGGATCACCACATGCCGTATGGCAGGATAGCCCGTGACTTTGCCCATGCGACCCATCACCGTCAGATAGGTTTCCATTTCCCCGATTGCCGCATTATCCGGCATAACCACGGCTGTTTCGGACAAGTCCGCCATACGCGTATAAGGGAAACCGTCATTGACGAAGAAACGCAGGTTAGGCAATGCCGTGTAATGCGGCAACGACGAGAAATCGATAGTCGATTCCGGATCGACTACCCCGCGTTCGTTGTTCAGAAAAACATCTTTGCATGAACCTTCTTTGCTGTAGTCGAAGAAGTAGTGCAATTGCAACTGGTTCGTTCCGTAAAGATCGGTGTGCGGAATGAGCACAAGTTCATTCCTGATCGCTTTGCCATCCTTCATCAAAGGCAATTTCATCTTCTGTTCCAGCTTGCTGGGAACACTGAAAAGCGGCAATGCCTGAACAAATTGCTTATTGATATTGACGTTCAAAGTAGACTTATCTGCTGCCCGACGCGGCGTATAGCGGTAGTGCAGATCCATCGGAACGCCCGCACTACGCCATGAAAAAAGATCGGGCGGTACGTTGAAGTTCACCTTGATTATGTCGGGTGTGAATCCCTCAACCTGCAATTCCATGGGTCTGGCTAACTCACCAAAATTAACCGGGCGATCCGTCGGTATCCAGTTCGGCGCATCGTAAGGCTTGCGTGCGGGAATATCTGCCATCTTCTGCACGCTGACATAAGCGCCCGTCAGTGTGGATTTCCCCAGCGTCAATGCCTGCGCTGCAATATCCAGCTCAACTGCATTACGCCCCATGACCACCAGCAATTTGGCATTGGCGTTGAGCGGGTTGCTTATCACAGCCAGGCTGGGACCGGTCACCGCAGGAAGATCGAGGCCGGCCGGAGCAGAACTGCCCGCGACGATCACCACGCCATTACCCTTAGGCAAGGTATTAATCAATACCGGGAACTGCGCGCCGCGATAGCTGGACAGCGCGCCGAACCAGGATGAAACCACGCCCGAAGCACGCAGCACGTCGTTACTCGGCGTCGCAGGGAAGATCATGGGCAGGATCAGTTTGCGGTTGTCCAACCTGTCAAAAAATGGCGCGGGCAGGAGCGCAAGATCATTGGGCAGCTTCAAGTGGCGGATGGTCAGATCAAGCTTGCTTTGATTGCTGACATTCGCCCACAACGTCGAGTGCATCGGATCTTCACAATCACGCGTGTAGTGCGCAATCAGATTTAACGACAACTTATTAAAGTCAATGAACATGCCGGGATCAAGCTTGATTTCGCTCGTCTGACCATTGCTGTTCTCGCGCGGCAGCGGCAATGTGGTCATCAGCTCGTCGTTCAACAAGACTTTCAAATGAGACAATTCAGGAATCAGGGCGGGCGACCAGGCATAGTTCAGCCTTAATTTTGCCGCAGTTATAAGCTCATCCGCGCGCATCGAGAAAGACAAATGTCGTCTGCCGTCAACGGTATGCAGCTCAACAGGTGTAAGCGCACCCAACTCTTCGAGCGTATAGGTGTATCGGCTGAACTCATCCGGGCTTTCCTTTGCCGGTGCGTCAGTTTCAAGCACCTCAATGGTCGCAGTTTCCGTGATTTCAACAGGTGCGGGCTCAGCTTGCTTCTTCGCCAAAACCAATCCGGGCGCGCTGGCAAGCGTGACGAGAGACAAGCCCAGCAGCACTTTGCGCAGGCGAATCGAGTTAAACATATTGCTGTAATTCATACAATCGCGTAATTTTTCCATAATTAACTCACAATTCTCAATCAATAATCGCTCGCGCGTCTGTACTACACCGAAATAAACCTGCTATGTCCTGTCCCTAACCAAACGCGCACGGACAAAGTTACCTGACTTCTGCAACACCACACGGCCCTTCTCCATGAAACCGCTTAACCTGTGCAGCATCGTTTCCCGAGTGCCCTTACCGGTTATTTTTTTCGATATATTTTGATAAAAGCCATCCTGTTCAGGTTTCTTGTCTTCAACACCCTGAGGCCTCGTACTGCCCACGCGTTTCATCAAATAATGCCACAGATGCCCGTAACCTTTCATGCTGTGAAACAATATTTCCTGCAATCCCTTCATCGGCCTATCCACAACGCGATTGTCGGTCCAGTCCAGCCAGGCGTCAGCACGGGCCAGCGTACACTGCACCAGATCCATCTGCTGTTGCAGGCTCAGGTCTTCGAATTCGATGCCGACTACGGTGTCGCGCGCAAAAACTACGCGCGCAGGAAATACGAATTCACGCACACCCATAAACAGCGAAACGCGTACCTCGCTGTGTAACGGCGCCATGCCAGCGTCAGGCATAATCAAGCCTAGGCCGCCTTCAGAATAATCACTTGCGCGGCAAACAACACGACTCCCGCCGTTGAGTTTCAACATGGCTTTCTGATTGCAATTGACACGATGATTCGCTCGCACTTGCTTCGCTTCGGTTGCAACCGCCATGGTCGCACCCAGCAAAACCAGATTGTATATAGTCCATATCAGATTGAGGATAACCGTTTGCGCCTCGAAGCTATTCCACCAGAATAAGCGCACAAATCCAGTCAGCAAACCCGCTATATTCAGCACCAGCATGATGAGGTAAGGGGCGCCGATCTGCCAATCGAGAAATTCCTTTTCTACCAGACCGCCCTTGGCCGTGACATTGAATTTTCCGAATTTCGGGTCTATCAACGCAACCAGCGTGGGCCTGAGGATATACCACGCCAGCGTGGATTCATACAGTTCCGCCCAGAACGAATGACGATGCGCGCCTTGCATGCGCGAGTTGGTCAAATTAGCGTGCGCCAGGTGGGGAATAGCGTACGCCGCAATAATAAGCGCCTCGGCATTGATGATGTGCGCCTGGAAGAACAGATAGGATAATGGCGCCGTCAAAAATATAATGCGCGGCAAACCATAAAAGAAGTGCAACATGGCATTTGAATAACACAGCCGCTGCATCAGGCTGAGGCCCTTGCCGAACAGCGGGTTATCCACACGAAATATTTGCGCCATGCCACGCGCCCAGCGTATGCGCTGCCCGACGTGCGCGGACAGACTCTCAGTCGCCAGACCCGCCGCTTGCGGTATGGAAATATAGGCCGTCGTATAACCCATCCTGTGCATCTTCAAAGCAGTGTGCGCATCTTCGGTAACGGTTTCCACCGCTACACCGCCAATTTCCAGCAATATGGAGCGACGGGTCACGGCGCAGGAACCACAAAAGAAAGTGGCATTCCACAGATCGTTACCATCCTGAATCAGACCGTAGAACAGCTCACCCTCATTGGGCACGCGACGGAAGGTGCCCAGATTGCGTTCAAACGGATCGGGCGACAAAAAGTGGTGCGGGGTTTGTATCATTCCCAGTTTTGAATCCCGCAGGAACCACCCCATGGTCATCTGCAGGAAAGAACGCGCCGGGATATGGTCGCAGTCAAAGATGGCAACAAATTCACCGCTGGTTTTGGTGAGCGCGGCATTAATATTGCCTGCCTTGGCATGAAAGTTATTGTCACGCGTCAGATGCGTAATGCCCACGCTTTCGGCAAACTCCCGGAATTCCTCGCGGCGACCGTCGTCAAGCAGATAAATATTCAGCCTGTCGCGCGGCCAGTCAATCGCCAGGGCAGCCAAAACGGTTGGACGAACCACCCTGAGCGGCTCGTCATAGGTCGTTATGTAAATATCCACGCTCGGCCAGAGCGCAGTATCTTCGGGCATGGGTTCGGGTTTGCGTTTGAGCGGCCAGATAGTCTGCGCATAACCCAACAGCAGCACCATCCAGGCATATATTTCCGCCAACAGCAGAATAATACCAAATGTGCCGTCCACCCAGTTATCCAGCACCAGCGTTTCCGTCATCCGCCAATACAGGTAACGACTGGACTGGTTGACCGAAAACACCACCATGACGAGGGTAAACAGGGTGCCGGTGTAGCGGCGCAGGAATAGCGCAATCACGAGCATCGTCGCGGCATAAACTGACTGAACGGCAAGACTCATCGGAACTGTCATGCTGAATACAAACAACACCAGCACCACCAGCATCACGACCACACGCCAGTAACGATGTTCCCAGCCATACCACTCAATCATCGCCGTCGTGTATTCGTTCAGCTTACCGAACTTATAACGGCTTTGCTCCCTGGACCTGCTACGCCTGTCCTCCCGCTGTGCTCCAGCGGAACTAACAGGATTTTTTTCGGGCTGAACTTTACTCACCTGGCGACCCGGGCCACTTTATTTTCCAGCCACACGGCCAGTTGCGCCAGATCATCAACCGCTTGACTGTGCGGCGCATAATTAGCTGCAGGCTGCTGAAAGGCCAGCGCTTCACTCAGTGACTCATCGCGGTGGATGCTATGCGGAGCCAGGCGTTCACCCAGCGTATTTTGCATGACGTTCTTGATGTCCCGGTTGAGGGGATGTTCAGCATCGAACTGATTCAACACGTAATAAGAACCGTAAAAATCGCTACGATGGGCACAATAGTAATCGAGCAAGCCTTCGATGGCGGGCAGCGTTGCATAGGAACCCGCATCCGGTATCATCACGACCAGCACCAGGTTGGCAATGGACAGCACCTGCTGTACATATACCGAAGGACCCGGCGGCGTATCGATGATGGTTAGCCCGGCCGGGTCATGATCCAGCTCCGCGATATTGTCGCGCAGCCAGTTAGGCGTTTGCGAAAGATACGCCTCAAAGGTAATCCGCTCCACTTCCGACACCCTGCCATACGGTATGAAACTGACCCCGTAGGCGCTGTCATACTCGGTGTAATACCAGCTGCTTTGTTGCAAGGTTTGATGAACCAGCCCGTTGACATCACCCGGATCCGCCCCCAGATGCAGGCGCAGCGCATTTTGCGGATCCATGTCCACCAGCCTGACGACACGCCCGTTTTCCGCCATGGCGCTGGCCAGATTAACGGCTACAGTCGTCTTACCCACACCACCCTTGGGTGAAATTACGGCGATTACTGTCATTATTTTTTCAGGAATCCCAACATGTTGCGCAAGCCATCTTCCGGCGTACGCGTATTAACTGGATTTTGCGGCTTGATCAGACGCGAAAATACGGAATTAAGCGGGTCATTTCCTGAGTAAGGCACTTGAACCGGTTGAACACTCGCTGTTTGTTGTTTGCTTTTTTCCTGCTGATTCATCGCATTAGGCGTTGAAGTCAAACCGGAAAACAGAGAACGTGCAGGTACAGATGCAAGTGCGGGTTCGGATGCGGGTTCGGGCTTGGAAAACAGAGAACGCGTCGGGGCGGGCTCGGGCTTGGAAAACAGGGAACGCGCCGGGGCGGGCTCGGGCTTGGAAAACAAAGAGGTCAAACCGCCTGATTGTTTGGCCGGGCGCACTGCCTCTGCAACAGGCTCATGGTGCGTGACAACGGGTGGTGCGACCGCAGGTTTCGAAGCAGGCGCGACACGCGCAGCCCCACCTTGTTGCGCAGCAGAGGCCCTGAGTGTTGGCGCTTTGGCGCGCTCCTTCTCCATAGCCTCTACGATAGGCCAGCTTTTCGCCGCCTTGTTATCAACATATTCCTGCTGAATTTCCTGGTAATTATCTGCATCTCCGCCAAAACGGCGAAAAAGATTGCGAATATCAGCATCGGCCGATTTTTTCATAACGCCCCCCGTTATCAACACAGCTTATGCCGACTGACCCAATCTAAATACCAGCAAAAAGTCACCAGGCTGTTCATGCTCAACTTGAGTGAGCTTCAACCGGGAATCGCCGCTGATAAGAGAGAACCAATGAGCATAAATGCCCTCCAGAATTGCAGGGGACCAGGAAAGCGCATCTTCACCGAACGCGCATTGCAGCGGCGCCACATGATGCTCAATGAATAGGCCATCGTTTTTCTCGACCAGATTCACCCAACCCCAATCCATATCAAACCAGATGGAGTTGATGGAGTCTTCCAGTTCAGTAATGGTATCGCCGGTGGGAGTGGGAATGCTTTGCGCCATCGACATTCCAAGACGCGCCATCAGGACGCGCAACTCGGCCACAGGGATTTGCTGCCCGAATTCGCTGGCGAAAGCGCTTAAAAACACTTGCCACTGAATTGAACACTGATGCCGCGCAAAATACCCTAAATTTTCTTCCGTATCGTTCATTATTATTCCCCCAAGCGGTTATCGTACTCGACCGGCGCAAATTCTAGCATCTCAATCTAATTTAGTGTTAACTGGCATGCATATAGCCGTAATATTTAATGGATTTTTCACAATTCAACCCAAACTAACGGCGCTGATCCCAACAAAATTTATCCCACCCCTTGAAAACGACAAATTGGACCCAATCTACGGCGAGTGTAAATTTTGGAGAACACAATGGAACAAAACAACCCGAAAATTGACCAGCATGACAACGCGGAAGCCGACAGTGCAAGCGATGTTACACCTAACGATATCATGCCCAGCACCGAAGAATTACTGCAAGCCGCCGAACGCAAGGCACAGGAACACTATGACGCCTGGATGTACGCAAAGGCTGAAAGCGAAAACATCCGCCGCCGTGCAGCGGACGATGTGAGCAAGGCACAAAAGTTTGCTGTAGAGCGCTTCTCCAACGAGATGCTGGCCGTTAAAGACAGCCTGGAAGCCGGTCTGGCAGTAGAAACCGCGACGGTGGAAAGCTTCAAGAGCGGCATGGAATTGACCCTCAAGCAACTCTCCACGGTGTTCGAAAAATTTCATATCACTGAAATCAACCCGGTCGGCGAAAAGCTGGATCCGCACAAACACCAGGCTATCAGCATGGTGCCAAGCGAACAGCCTGCCAACACCGTGGTCAGCGTGATGCAAAAAGGCTATGCGCTCAATGATCGCGTGCTTCGCCCTGCGCTGGTACTGGTGTCGCAAGGACAATAGCCGTTAGTCGCTAGACGTAAGTCGTTAGTAAAACCCCGCGTAGCGGACAACCCCAACTAACGACTAACTACTAACGACGGTCTCTTGAAATAAGAATTACCCGCCCCATGTAGGGCGACATAGAAATAAACCAATTCAACTGAAAGGAAAACATTATGGGAAAAATTATCGGTATTGACCTGGGCACAACGAACTCTTGCGTAGCGGTCATGGAAAACGGCAAGACCAAGGTGATCGAGAACGCCGAAGGTACACGCACCACTCCTTCGATCATCGCCTACATGGAAGACGGCGAAGTGCTGGTGGGTGCATCTGCCAAGCGCCAGGCGGTAACCAACCCGAAGAACACGCTGTACGGCGTCAAGCGCCTGATCGGCCGCCGCTTCGATGAGAAGATGGTACAAAAAGACATCGACATGGTGCCGTTCACCATCGTCAAAGCCAAGAACGGTGATGCATGGATCAAGGTACGCGACAAGGAGTTTTCAGCACCCGAAATTTCTGCACAAGTACTGATGAAAATGAAGAAGACCGCCGAAGACTATCTGGGCGAGTCCGTCACTGAAGCCGTCATCACCGTACCCGCCTACTTCAACGATGCACAGCGTCAGGCCACCAAGGATGCCGGCCGCATCGCGGGTCTGGATGTCAAGCGCATCATCAACGAGCCGACTGCAGCCGCACTGGCTTTCGGCATGGACAAGCAGGAAGGCGACCGCAAGGTAGCTGTTTATGATCTGGGTGGCGGCACGTTCGACATCTCCATCATCGATATCGCAGAAATCGACGGCGAGCACCAGTTCGAAGTCATGTCCACCAACGGTGACACCTTCCTGGGCGGCGAAGATTTCGACATGCGCGTAATCGAGTTCCTGGTTGACGAATTCAAGAAAGAATCCGGCATCGACCTGAAGAAGGACATGCTCGCGTTGCAACGTCTGAAGGATGCGGCTGAAAAAGCCAAGATCGAATTGTCTTCCGCTCAGCAGACCGAAGTAAATCTGCCCTACATCACCGCTGACGCGACCGGCCCCAAGCATCTGGCCGTGAAGATCACCCGCGCCAAGTTCGAGGCGCTGGTGGAAGACCTGATCAAGCGCACCATCGATCCGTGCAAGATGGCGCTGAAGGATGCCGGTCTGACCACATCTCAAGTGGACGACGTGATCCTGGTCGGCGGCCAGACCCGCATGCCCAAAGTGATGGATGCGGTGAAGGAGTTCTTCGGC